>VSJD01000290.1 GCA_008636095.1 Kiritimatiellota bacterium
AAGGCCCCGTCAAGAGAAAATAATTCCCCTTCAGTTTTCGATCATGGATACTGTCTTGCTGTTGACACTAACGCCGACCTTGCCAGCGCCCCTTCTTGCGACGGTCTTTTCAATCTTATGATTCAAAACGGATAAGCCCACTTAAGGACGGACCTGCCATTTCACAAGCACAAGCATTGGGTCACAGGTTGTATTTTGGATTGTGTTTTAAGACCGGCCATATTATGGTTACGACCTTACGAAAGGATGATATATATGGCCAGCATCTGGAAGCAATTCACACAGCGGGAAGCCTCGCCACTGATTCAGTTTATTAAATACGCGATTTGCGGCGGGGGCGCGGTAACCGTGCACGTCATCGCTTTCTTCCTGCTCGCATGGCTAATCATCCCCGCACTCAATGCCGAAGACGTTTTCGTAAAGCTATTCCACCTTTCCTGCGCCCCGATCAGCGACGCCATCCGCGCACGCAACGCCATGATCAACAACGCCTTGGCTTTTCTGCTCTCCAACCTGGCGGCCTACATCCTGAATATCCTCTGGGTTTTTGAATCAGGCCGGCGTTATCCGCCGGTGGACTTTTTCTTGAGTAAACTGGGGCTCATCCAGCACGCGACACTGCGCGCCTGCGCCCACCGCACGGTGGAAGTGGCCCTGTTTTATGCCGTCTCGGGCATTGCCATCGCGATTGGCACATTCCTGATGGGCGTGATGATCAACCAGTGGCACTTCACTACCACGGTGGCTTTCGGCGCGCAATGCGTGATCGCGGCCATGATCAATTTCGCCATGCGGAAGTTCATGATCTTCAAGAGCTGATCAGCTCAAGGGCTGATTCGCGTCCGCATGATTGCGAGCGCCGTGGCCCGCGCCGGGTTACCAATCTCCAGGTGGTACTGCATAAAAAGTCCCAGGATCCGCTCCAGTTCCCGCGTTTGCCGTGGTGTGCAGGCCGCGCTTTGCGCCGTACGCCAGGACTGCGACGACTGCCAGAAGCGCAGCATCCCCAGGATGTCCGGCGTGATCGGCAGCGCCTCCTTACCGGCTGAGGGCGCACACGTCTTGCAAAGAACACCGCCGCGCACACATGAGAACACGGAAGCTACCCGTGTTGCACGGGCCTTATCCCGAAGGGCGCTCCGCATACCCGGCCCCACCCCCTCCGGAAAGGCATTATCCTCCTGCAACGGATGATGGCAGACCAGGCATTCCTTGAGTTGCGGGGAAAGACCCATGACCTTCATCAGCTTCAATTCAAACCAGAACAGGCCAAGTTCCAGGGCCGATTGATCGGCAAAATAATCGAGGGCCATATCCAGCAAACGGAAGAGTTCCGGGTGCGGCGCGTACAGCGGCGAAATCCGCGCGACCAGCTCGGTAAAGTAGGAGGCGCACGCGGTCGAGCGCCAGCGCGACCGCAAGGGCGTCCGCGGCTTGAGCGGCGCGCATTCCTTGACGATGTGCAGACCCCGGAACACTCGCAGGTAAACCAACAGTTCGCAGGTGTAAAACAAATCCACCTGGCCCACGAACGGACTGCGGCGGCGATGCGCCCCTTTGATGATCGTGGCGATCTTGCCGTGGTCACGGGTCAACCACAGAACCACACGGGACGTTTCCGAGAATGGACTCATCCGCAAGACAATGGCCTGGGTTTTGATAATCATGGTCTGTGGACCGTAGGCTGTAGACTGTCAGGCTTCGCCGAAACGCTACGCCCAGACGAGCAGGATGTTGGCTGTCGGCAATTAATCTATTCTGAAAATTCAGGTCTTTCCCATGAGGGCGGCGCGAAGGCCTTGAATGCCGAAATAATCGCGAATCAATTCGGCCGTTCGAGCATGCACCGCCTGCTGCGCCACCGCCACAGCACCGCTTGCTTTCAGTGCAACCTCATATGCCTGCCGAATTTCGGTGCCGACATTGACCTTCGCCAGGCCACGTTTAATCCCGGCGCGCACATCCTCCCGGCACACGCCGGAACCGCCGTGCAACACCAGGGGGATGTCGGTTGCCTCACGAAGCCGGCCAAGATGATCCAAATCCAGGCGGGCCTCAATTTTCTTGTTGTCCCGGGCCGCCTGCGAGACAGCGCCGTGGATATTGCCGATCGCCACCGATAGCCAATCGCAACCCGATTCCCGCACAAACTGACGCGCTTCCTCGACGCGTGTAAACCCCTTGCCGGACTTGAAGAGCTCCTCGTACGGAGGCAAGGGCCCATCTTCGTGGCCTAAAACCGCACCCAGCTCGGCTTCACAGGCAATGCCGGCCGCGTGCGCCAGTTCGACCACAGCGCGCGTGGCACGGATGTTATCCACCAAGGCCAAGCGGGATCCATCAACCATGACCGATTGATAGCCCAGCGCAATCGCCTCTTTAATAATCGCCAGGACATCAACCCGCTGATGGTCCTCATCCATGACCGGCACATGATCCAAATGCAGGCGCACATGCTTTGGATCCTGCCAGCGTTCATATTCCTCCATAACGGCGGACAGACTGCGGCTCTCAAACTTAACCCATTCCAACCGTGCGACCGCGACAAAGGCAACTGCATCCTGATCCCGCGTGGCACGCACAATGGGTTCCACCATGGGCAAATAAGGCACATTAAAGGAGGGCACCATAACCCCCAGATTCCAAGCCGTCCTTACGAGTTCCGCGGATGATTTCATTGTTTTTAATCCTTATTGGATGATACATGGGGCATTGTAAAATATCCGGGGGTGTTACCCAAATCGAGATACTTCGCTACACTCTGCATGATAAGCCTCAAGGATGAAATAAATATCAGGAAAATGTCATTCTGATCCCGACCTCTCGGAGAGTCGGGAGAAGAATCTCGTTTTCTGATTTGGGCAACACGCCCTTTACTCACATGGCTCCGGTTGAATGCCGGCGGCATAATCCGGGATTTGAGGCGGCTGGGCATCGGCCGAAAACGGCTCGCGCGCATATAACGGCATGTCGCGCCCCGGCGGCGAAATCGCCGTTACCGTGTCACCGATCCAGCGGGTTTGATACTCAATCCGGCCGGCGTGTTCAATCAACGTAACATGCCGCAACGGATACCGGATAACAGCCGTCTCCCCGGGTCCCACCGCGCCCACCAACACATACACCCCTTGCCAGACAACCGGCCGCGGACCATTCGCAACCGTCGCGACGACCTGCGCGCGATCCACCCAGTCCGGCAGGCGAACTTCCAGGCGCTCAATCGGCCGACGGGCCGTCACCTCGACCCGGCCATCCATCGGATCATAACTCTGAACATCCGCCACCGCCGACCGGCGCGGGATCAGCATATTGACGCGCACCACCTTGGCGTTGGCCTGCAAAGCATACTGCCAGGCCAGCACCATTGCCTTGATGCCGGATGGCCCGCAACAATGCATCATGCAACGCCCCGTTAGATTGTTGCCGATAAAATCATTAACCCCGCACCAACCACCAAACCCGCCCAGCACGTTATCGCCGCCAATGGGATACTTGGCAAATCCGGCGCGTTCGCGGGTTGAGGGTTCCGGGATAATGGACGCATCGGTGACCTGCTGTTCGAGCAGTTGATTGCGCAGCAACCGCTCCGCCGGGTTCCAGTACTCCGGATAACCGGCGGCGGCCAATTCGATGCAACAATCCATAAAATCCATGAGCGCGCAGGTTTCACAACCTTCTTTTTCTATCTCGTAGCGTCCGATAAATTCGGGGCACCAACCACACGCCAGGCAATAATTCCGATGGAACCAATCGAACGCGCGCCGACCGAGGACCATGCTGGCTTTGTCGCCGGCCACGCGGCCGTAGCGCAACAATCCAGCCACGGCGCCCAGCCGCGAATGCGTATGGCCATTGATGAGATCCCAACTGCCCGGCGCCTTTACCTGTAACGATCGAAACGAGCCGTCCTGACCAAAGTAACCATCGTCGCGCGTCACGAAGCGCGCCAACTGGCCCGCCGTGTGGAGCGCCTCTTCATGGCCCGTCAACTCGAACCATTGCACAAGCGGTTTGATCATCGTCTGCGCAAAATAGAGCTGTTGGGGATAGGGCGGATCGTCTGGATTGGGCGTATAACCGGACCGGAAGGTCGGTTGGGCAAAATACAGGTAATCGTCCTTGACAACTCCCTTGGTCCGCAGGCCGGCAACCAGCCGGTTAAAACGGGATACCGCCTGGCCGTCGCGCGTCAATTGATACCAGGTTATCAGCGCGGCCATCACGCGCGACTGGTCGAACCCTTCGGCCACATTGGGCTCATAGGGCCGATGTGCCATTTGCGAAAAGAACGGCTCGGCCAGCACGGGGCGATAACTCAACCCGTCCGGATGGCTGAAATAGGAAAAGAAGTTTGCTTCAAGCTTGGCCTGCAAGTCCGGCTGTTTCAAGCCGGTCATGTGCTGTCCCAGCAGGAGCGCTTCCCAGTACCGCGCGGTCAGGTCGCCGAAATCGGCGAAATCGTGAATATGATACGCGGGGGTCTGCCGGAAATCGGCCAGGAAATTAGGGTAGCCACCATAGGCATGATCCAGGCTGTGATCAAGAAAGCGCATACCCAGCTTAACGCGGTCATGCAAATCAATCATGATGGAAGGATGGTTGGCGCAGGATTTATTCATGACAATGGTTTCCAGCACACTTGCAGGCTATCGGTATTTTTTGGAGTATTCCGCAGAAGTAGTCACGGTATAACTGGTAGAGGCGGCCACCGGTTTTTCAAGGTTTCCGTCAAATTATCACCAACTAAATCTTTACCGGCTCAATCCTCAAGAACGCCAAGCATATCGGCAATGGTCTTGTCAGCGGCTGATGTATCCGTGTTTTCTACACCCCATATATTAGAAGGATTTTGCCTGGTATATTCGGAAAGAACATGACGGGGACCTTCTTCAAGCAGTTTCTCGGCTTCAGAAATCTTTGCGTCTTTTTGTCCGGCCGCTTTTAAGCCGGCGATTTTATCACGCAGCATCGCCAGATACTCGTAATCCTGCACACCCTCGCGCACCGCCTCAAAATGCTTTCCGTCGTTAATAGAGCCGGGGCCAAAATAAACAGGTGAATAACATGGGCCGACGGCAATATAGGGATTCCACGAGCCGCGCCCCCCGCCGCCGGAATCGCAGTAAGCCCAGAATCCGATTCCCGTCATTCCGGCCTCCCATGCCCGCCATGAAAGCAGTCTATGATGGCCATAGGGGCAACCGGAATAAATGGGCGCATTAGAATATGTCCAAAGCTGCGCGCCGCGCGCCTGATGCCCGGCATAGAACCGGCGGACAGGGTCGCCTCCACGAAGATAGATGCTCCAATTAGGTACATAAATGTCAATGTTATCGTATAATTCCGTAACCGCTGATTCATCCGGCCGGACCTGGCATATCGTGGACAGAATCCGGATTTCCGGAAATCCGGATTTAATTGCCTTTATCCATTCAAGAACAATGGCCGCCTGTTCATCCGTTGAATGCTCATCCATAATCAGCACGCATATCTTGCCGGGACCAATCCCTTTTTCCATGACATGCTTCCGCCAGGCTGAAGTCCAGGCAGCGACCCGTGTTTTCCAATCCTGAGTTCCAAATTCTTTGCCTGCGAAGGGTTGTTTTTTGACGCTTAAAAAGACCACATAGTAGTTGGGAGTGCCTGCCCAGCGGTCAACCCAGGCATCAAAACTGGAGAAATTGAGTGGCTTCGCAAGTTCGTTCTTTTTATTGTAATAGTCTGCACCCGGCATTCCACTGGCTCCAGCATGGGCCCAAGTCTGGTCAACAAAGTATTTCTGTAAATTACTGACCGCCAGGGGCAACGAATCTTCTCCCAGCGCCTTGAAATCATAGCTTATGCCGTCCGTATAGTCGCACCATAATTGAGTTAACCGCGGCTGAACCGGAAATTCAAGGCGTGAAATATATATATTCAAAGGCACTGTCTGACACACCGAACCGGCATTGATAAGCAGTCGGCCTTTGTAATCCCCGGGGTTCATCCGCGCCGGCGGGGCAAAGCGCAACCATACCTGTTTGGTCATACCGGCCGGAAGCGCCAGTTTATACAGTTCAACGCGCGCCAAATAACGTCCCGCATATTTTGCCATACCCGGCGGCAGCCTCAGCTCATAGCTATCGCGGAAATAGCCGAAAAAACGGAAGAGTTTTGTCATACCGGCCGGAAGCGTCAGTTCATACCGGTCGCCGTGTTGCGCAGGTATCGGCATAAGCGCATCAGCCAGCACGCGCCCATACTGCGAGTCCATAAAGAGCACCTCATGCGGTTCTATCCAGTAAGGCGCCGTCGTGCCCGGCAACCCTTCAAAACGCATCGCAATATCTACCTGATTGGAGGTAGGATTGGTTATGTTGACAACGGCCGCGCGGTACTCGCCGCGCATCATGCGAATATTTATCTCCGGCGCGCCTCCGGCCGGTATATCAAAAGGACTCAACGGCTTCCATCTATCGCCTGTCCGGATAGAAATATTCGTCACTCCGGCAGACTGCAATAGAAACCTGTTCTGGGCATAAACGCGCTGATGGATATCTCCAAAAGGAAAAATGCACCTGAAAGTCAGCGGATCATCAACTTGCACGGTAGGCGTAAGAATGGCAAGTTCATCCAGTGCTTTAAACGCCGATGATTTCCGGTCAGCCGCAACGTCAGAGGCCGTCAGTCGTTGGCGCAGTTCAGAAATATCCTGAAGAATTCGTTTCTGAACTCCCAGAGTAGTGGCATATTCCTTTATATAGGCGTCAACGCCGGTAAATGGTTTGTCACGGCGTGGTCCTTTCAGCAAGCCATCATCGCCGCGATAGATTTCTATTTCGTCACAGAAAATATACTGTAAAGCCACTATAACCAGACGGACATATCTGCCGCGAGTTGCCAGCCGATCGGTTGCATAACGGTATGCGCCTACAACAGGCACCGGAGCGTTATGAAGCGCCAGCATTGTCAGGTCGCCGGCAAAATAAAACTCCTTGCCGTCATCGCTGGTCAACACGATAATATTGACTGGCCAGGTAATACAGGCTGACCCCGCAGCGGTGCTGTAGGAAATACCGGCAATCGGCTTGACTTCGCCCAAATCAATGGTGATTTCCACTGGCGCCTGTCTATAATCCCAGCCGACAGTACGCTTGTCCGTCCATCCACAGCCGGGAACATACACTCCATCCGTCAGATGGGTCTTGTCGCCCTCCGGGTCAAGACCAAGCTTGTAGCTCGGTTCTACATTCCAGGAATATGATTTCTTCAACGCAATATTAGTCCCGGGCGGAATAAAATCCGCCAGGGCCAAACACAAATGTAGCGGCAGTAACGCCATTGAAACTAATGCTATGCGTTTGAACATAATAATACCCCCCTTTGATAATTGCCTGCTTGCCTGAAACATATTATCTATTTAGCCGTCCGAAGACGATTTATTTTTTAACCGTAACGATCCTTTCTCGCTGCCCAGAGCCCTGCCATGAGCCCATCCTGCCGGGCCCGCTGTATCCAATGTAATTCCCGCCGCCGCATGCGGCGCTGTTCCATGACCGTGCGATCGTTTGCCCCGGTCAAATGGTCGCACCCATGCGCAAGGTAAAGGGCTAATTCATCGGCCGCGTTGCCCCGGCGCGCGCCTTCTTCCAGCGCCCGTTCCACATTGAGATGAATCTCGCCGCAGGTCCCCGCAGCGCCGCCGGGCATGGGCGCGAGCGTAAACGTGATGACATCCGTTGCGCGCGCATGATCGAGAAAAATCCTGTTGACCGGCGCAATCCCGGCATCATCGGTCAGCACTACGGACACCTCGGCCCACGGGTATTCCGACTTCAGACGCCTCGCAGTAGAGTTTCGCAAAGCGAAACACACTGCGTGGCTGCCCTGAAGTGTGCCGAGTCTGCGAGACTCTACTTCAGAGCGCGCCGCCTGGAGTAAAAAAAAACGCGCGAGCGTCGCGAGCTTACGAACGTTCGGACGGTGTCGCGTCTGCCGATTGTGGACGAATATTTTCATTGCTGGGATAGGCCACGCGTCCGTGCAGGATGTTACTCAAGGTTAAAATCAGCACGCGCCGGATGGTATTGATTTCCGCCATGGTCAGGTCGCACGCATCCAGTTGACCGTCCCGAAGCTTGGAATCTATTACGTCGCGCACCAGGTCTTCCATGTTGCCGGGTGTAATTTTCTCCAACGACCGCGAGGCGGCCTCGATGGCGTCCGCCAAACTCAACACGGCAATTTCACGGGACTGCGGCTTGGGCCCGGGGTAGCGGAAATCCTCTTCCTTCACGCCGGCGGCGGCAACAGCGTCGGGTGCGGCTTCGCCGTGCTGGACGTTGGCCTTGTGGTAAAAATAAAACACCAGTCCCGACCCATGGTGCTGTTGAATGGCCTCGACCACTGAACGGGGCAACTTGTGGCGCAGGGCCAGATTGACCCCCTCCTTGACGTGGGAAATGATGAGCAAAGTGCTCATGCTGGGCGACAAATCGTCATGCGGGTTTTGGCCGTACTGGATATTTTCAGAAAAGAAGGCGGGCTTGACCAGCTTGCCGATGTCATGAAAATAGGCGCAAATTCCGGCGCGCAGGGAATTGCCACCGATGGCCGCCACCGCGGCCTGCGTCAGGTTCGCCACCATCAGGCTATGGTGATAGGTGCCGGGCGCCTCGATCGCCAGGCGCTTTAACAGGGGATGTTCGAGGTCCGAGAGCTCCAGGAGCGAAATATCCGTGGAAATCCCGAATATAATCTCCAGGAGCGGAAGCAACAGCATGACGATCAGGGCCGCAAACACGCCGCTGGCCAGGCTCGCGAGGCATTGTGAGAACACTAATTCATAGCCGGGAATTCCGATGGCGGCAAATCCGGCCGCGCAGGCGGCGCCCGCCAGTCCGGCCCACAGACCGATCCGGAACAGTGTTGAACGCGTCCTGACCGCCCGGGTAAAGCGGACCACGACGGCGGTCACGATCAGTCCCGTCACAAATACGCCGATCCGGTAGTCGGCCAGCACGGTTGCGGCAAAACTCACCCAGAATCCCACCACCATTCCGGCCAGCGGATTAATCAAAATTGACATCAACAGCGGCGCCAGCGCCAAAGGCATAAGCGCATCCACCAACGGGACGAGCCATGGCAGGCGATCAAAATCCATCCACAACAACCATTTGACCGGCGCCAGGCTCAGGAGCGAAACCAAAAGGAACAGGAGGATCATCGAGTTCTGCGAGATGGTTCTCGATGGAACCCAGGCTTTGCCGGAGGCTCCAGGCTCCGCCGGCGAGCCGCCGAGGCCAACAAACCGGAACATGGCGGCCGTGACTATTAGTCCAAGAAACAGGAGTATACCGTCACCGGCCAGCTTTTTCAGTCGGTTTAAAAATGACTCGTTATCCTTGATCTGCGCCTGGTAGCCCCGGATCTTTTCAATCGTTTCCGCATCCACTTTCTGACCGCGCTGCACAAGCACGGTGCCGGCGGGTACTAACATCAAGTTCGGCCGCACCTGGCCTTCGGAGTTAAAACGAACCGAAGTGGCGCGCGCGGGTTGTTTATTATCCAGGTAATGAAAATCTATTGCGGCTACGACTGTCACGGACGATGCGCGCCCGGGCACAAGCCGGATCGGCCCGCCTACGCCAAGGCTATGGTGGGCAGGCCCGATGCCGTTCCCGACCTCTTGGAGAGTCGGGACCATCTGCAGGAGAAACGCCGCCAGCCATACCAACAGCCAGTACACCAGGCCCATGGCCGGTTTGTTAACAAAGGCCAAAACACCTTTATCCGGCGCCTGGTCGGATGGACGCAGGCGCTTTTTGGTGTCCTTAAGGAACAGTTTGGATAATTCGAAGATCATGATGCGAGGTAGCGTTGAATGGAAGCTGACAGCGTGCGATACACACGATCCCGGCGTGATGGATTGCGATCAAGGGTTGTGATGCGGAATCCGGGGTTTGAAGACGCAAAATCAGTGGCCGGCACCACGCAAATGCCCGTGGACGCCAGGAGGTAATAGGCAAACCGCTTGTCCAGCGGCAGGTTCGGCTTCGCGACCGCCTTGCGGATGAAGGCGCGCACAGCGGCACAGGCAATGGGCAGAGTTTGCCGGGCGTTGAGCACCTTGGGATTGAACAACGCCATCATGTAAAAAGCGCCCTGGATCGGGGGAACACGCAATCCGGGAGTCTGACGCAGAATACCGGCAATGGCATTGCCGTTGCGCTCCAATTCCTTCGTGTACCGCGCATTCCAGCGGTTAAACTCGGGATGGTCATAAATCAGCGGCAGGGCCATCTGGGGCAAGGTCGTGGAACACACTTCCATCATCAACGTCTTCTTGATGCTTTCGAAGAAACTGGCAAAATCAGCGTCAAGATCAGTGTTATGGAATTCCATCCAGCCACAGCGGGCCCCCGGCCAGGGCACGTCCTTCGAGATCCCGCGCATGACCACCAGCGGGACACGCCGGCCGACAAGCTCGGTCATGTGGATATAGCGGCAGTTGTTATAAACCATCCGGAAATATACCTCGTCACTGATCAGCATGAGCTTGTATCGCTCGGCCAGGCGGATAATCGCCTCAAGCGTCGGGGCGTCATACACGGCGCCGGTGGGATTATTGGGATTAATCACCAAAATGCCGGCAATCTGCGGGTATCGGCGAATCTGGCGCTCCAGGTGCGCCAAGTCCGGAGACCAGCCTTTGTCAGGATCGAGCCGATAACTGATGGAGGCGGCACCGGCGGCGAAACATTCGGTGGAATAATGCGCGGGATAAGCGGGACTCGGCTGAATGATCCGGGTCCCCTTCTTAAGCGTCCGGTAAAAAATACTGATGGCGCTACCAAGTCCATTCGTAAATACAACATGATCGCCATCCAGGCGGCTGCTGGGCGAATAACGCCGGGCATAATCCGCCACCCAGCGCCTGGTTTCAATCCGCCCGTAGGAATGGGTATAGCCGAACACCTTGTTGTCGCGCGCGCGAACCAGGTCGGCCACGATACGTTTTACGAAACCGGGCGCATCCCAGCCCTTGGCCACGGGATCGCCGATATTCTCGCCAATAAAGCCAAAGTTCGGATCGAGAGCCCCTACCCTCGCCGCCAATTCCACCATCTCGCGGATGCCGTAAGTCATGCGATCGGTATTAGCATTAAAAAGAGTTCGGCGCATGGTTTGCCCACAAAAAAGATATTGATCCCCGGTCAACAAAAGGCGTTATGCAGTTGCTCCCAAAGTTCCAAGAGCGGCTGGGGAATGACTTTGACATCGGCCAGGACGGGCATGAAATTCGTGTCCCCCTCCCAACGCGGCACAATGTGCAGGTGAATATGGTCTTTTAGACCCGCACCCGCCGCCACGCCCTGGTTAATCCCCATGTTAAACCCCTGCGCATGGACAACCTCACGGAGCCGCGCACAGGCCGTGGCCGCCAAGGCCATCATATCGGCTTGTTCCTCCGGCCGCAAGTCTTCCACACTATCTACATGCCGGTAGGGAACCACCATTAAATGGCCGTTGTTATACGGATACCGGTTCATGATGAGTGCACATGCGGCACTCCGCTTGATAATCAGATGCTCGCGGTCGGCCTCGGACTGAAATGCGTCGCAGAGGAAACACCCCGGCTGACGGCACTTCAAAATATACTCCATGCGCCACGGCGCCCATAAGCGTTCCATGTCCGTTCATCCTCGCTTGCTTGCGGCCCAATATTTTGAAATACTGCCCTTACGCACTCCTGTATAGCAAGGTTTCCCCGTATCAGCAAGCGGGAAACAGGAAGAATGGTTGATGGTGGATGGTTAATGATAGATGATAGATGGCGGATGATGGAAATGTTTGCTAAATGGACTGCTATTGACCATTCCCGCCGAAGGCGGGTCCGCCTCTGGCGGAAACCATTTCCCATTGACCATGGATTTCGATATGCCCAAACAAGACCAGGCCAAATCAACGCACGTCTGCCTGATCATTGGCGAAGATGAATTCAGCGCCACGGCGGCCGCCCGGGAGCGGATTGATCGCTTTGTCCCGCCCGTCGACCAGACCCTGGGACTTGAGATCATTGACGGCCAGGCTGATATTATTGACCAGGCGCTCGCCTGCCTGCGCCGGTGCCTGGAGGCTATCCGGACGATCGGCTTCCTCGGCGGGCGCAAGGTCGTCTGGCTGCGCGGGGTTGACTTCCTGAGCGACCCGATCGTCGGTCGGAACAAGGAAGTCCAGGAAACATTGCAAATCCTGGCCGATACCATGGCCGGCGGGATTCCCGAGGGGCATTTGCTGATTATCACGGCCCTGAAAGTGGATGCGCGCACTTCCTTTTATAAAGCCTGCGTCGCCCAGGGCGAGCTGATCGAGTTTGATCTCGCCGAGAAGCCCTGGCAGAGGGACCGCGGCGCAATGACCTTCACCATGCATGCGTTTAAGGACGCCGGCCTGCAGGCAGGCAACGAATTGATCGAGTCCTTTGTGCAGAAAGTCGGAACCGATACCCGGCAGATTATGCAGGAAACCGCCAAGCTGGCGACCTATCTGGGCGGCCGCCGTGAGGTCCAAGCCGCGGATATTGAGACCATAACCTCGACCTCCCGCGACCTGTTCGCCTGGGACCTGGAAGACGCCGTGGGCAAGCGGGACCTGCCCCGCTCCCTGACGGTGCTCCGTCAGTTGCTGTTTCAGCGCATGGATCCCATTCGCCTGATTTCCGGCCTGGAAGGGCGTTTCCGCCACTTGCTCATATTTCGGGAAGCATTGGATAATCGGTGGATCGCGGCCCAGCCGATGGGCCATGATAATTTCAAATTGACTTTTGCCGATTTGCCGGAAGCGCTGGCAGGGCAGTTCAAACAGGCGCTGGCTTCGGAAAAAGGAACGCCCCTGCATCCGTTTGTGGCCGGAAAATTGGCCGGGCAGGCGACCCTGTTCACCCGCCCGGAGATTGATCAGCGCCGCGCCTGGATTCTGGCCTCCCGCCGCCAACTGGTTTCCAGCGCCATACCGGGCGCCTTGCTCCTCGAATACCTGGTTTTGAAACTATGCCGTTCGCGAGACCATCAACAAATCAAAGGAACTCAAATGAACCACCCCAAAACGGAGGAATCGTGATGACCAGACGAAACGAAATCCAAACTTGGAGCCGGCCCTTTCCCCCGGACCGCTTTTATCTGAAGAATAAGGCGCAAAAGCTGGTTCGCCGTTATGAAGGTAATCCCATCCTGACCTCGGGCGATGTGCCGTACTCGTCGCACACCATCTTCAACGGGGCCGTCGCCACCTTCAAGGGCCGGACCGTGCTTCTCTTCCGCAACGAGAACGAGGCCGGCCTTTCCTCGCTGGGGTTGGCGTGGAGCGACGACGGCATCCATTTCGAGGTGGAGCGCAAGCCGGCGATGCTGCCCGGCAATCGTTCGCACCTCGAACGCTGGGAACAGTTGGGAATCTCCGATCCGCGGATAACGAAGATCGGCAACACCTACTACATCAATTATACGGGGTATTCCGATCTTGGCGTGCATCCGCTGCTGGCGAAGACCCATGACTTCAAGACCTTCAAACGCATCACCCTGCTGAGTCTGCCGGACAACCGCAACGTGGTTCTCTTCCCCGAGAAGATCAACGGGCAATATGTCCGGCTCGACCGGCCGATGGCGGAGTCGCACCACGGCAGCAACGGCATCTGGATCTCGACCTCCCCCGACCTGATCCACTGGGGCAACCACGACTACATCATGGGGCCACGAACCTGCCACTGGGACTGTCTGAAAGTCGGCCCCGGCGTACCGCCCATCAAAACGAAGAAGGGCTGGCTCGAGATCTACCACGGGGTCAGGAAATTCGGCGCCGGCCATTACCGCATCGGCTGTGTGCTGCTGGACCTGAAGCATCCCGCCAAGGTACTTGGCCGGGCAATCCCCTACATTCTCTCTCCCGTGCAACTCTACGAGCGGGTCGGCGATGTCGGGAATGTCATATTCATCAACGGGGCCGTCCTGGAGTCCGACAATAAAACTCTCCGGCTTTATTACGCCGGGGCCGACAGTTGCATGTGCCTAGCCTACGCCAATGTCGGAGAACTGGTTGATCTCTGCCTCGAAAACCCGTCGGCCGTCTGAGCCGCCCCCCAACCACACCCCGCAAGAATGAGCACATGAAGAGATTAAGCCGGACAATGAAGAGCCCCGCATCCCGTTATGAGCCGCGCGCGCTACCGTGAACTACTTCGGCATCTCTGGCTGCGCGGCGTGGACGGCATGCAGATTTTCAATCCCAGCCGTAAAGGTCACGAAGACGTGGCAGCCTATGACGAGATGCTGGAGTTCAAGGAATACCTCGACGAGGGAGAACCGTTTAAGCTGAATCTGCCGAAAGCCCAGGATGATGGCGTGCTCTGGTCCGGCCTGCGACGTGCTCAATCCGCCCTGGTCCGCTTGTTCAAGCAGGGCGGCGGCGAAGCCGAGATCGTTGTCGAACCGTGGCCCGGGAAAAAGGTCCGGCTGCAAGCCACAGACAACTGGACTTGCCTGTTGAAACTTGATAATGACTTATGCGGGTGTGACCGTTGGTCACACGCAAAGAACAGGGGAATGCCGGATGAATTGAGAAGCGGACCACATCAACAAATCAGAAAGGAATGATTGCATGAAAATCGAATTGCGAAAAAACTGTGCCTGCGCCCTGCTCGTTCCCACCAGCATGGGCGTGCGGATCACCCCGGCCAACGGCCAGCCGGTGCACTGCAGTGGAACATTCCTTATGCAGGCTACCAGCGCGGAAACCAATGTGGCCAGTGTCGCGGCTTATCTCGGCCTGAGCGTCAAAGTTCTGACAACCTTTGTCAAAGACAGCCCCATTGCCCGTTTGATCAAGGACAACCTCGCGAGCCGGCATATGGCTTATGAAGGCAAGGAAGTCGCGCAGGGCGGGCCGTGGGGTTATCGCCACCAGTTCAATATTGCCGACAGCGGCTATGGCTCGCGTGGTCCACGGGTGCATAATGATCGCGCCGGCGAGGTGGGCCGGACCCTGAACGTGAAGGATTTCGATTTGGAACGGATTTTTGTCAAGGAGGGGGTGCAAATCGTGCACCTTTCGGGCCTGATCGCGGCGCTGTCGCCCGAAACAGGGGTCTTCTGCCTTGAACTCGCCCGGGCCGCTAAAAAACACGGCACCCGGATTTCCTTCGATCTCAATTATCGCGCCACTTTCTGGAAGAATCGTGAAGCTGAATTGCACCGGATCTTTGCGGAGATCGCGGGGGTGGCCGATATTCTGGTCGGGAACGAGGAGGACTTCCAGCTTTGCCTGGGAATCGAAGGGCCCGAAGCCGGCGGTAAGGATATTGCCGCCAAAATAGAAAGCTTCAAGGGCATGATTGAACGAGTGAAAAAAGCTTATCCGAATGCTTCCGCGTTTGCCACCACGTTGCGCGAAGTCATCAGCACCAACCGCCACCTCTGGGGCGCCATCATGGCCGAAGGCGCCAACTGGCATGTCGTGGAACCCCGCGAAATAACGGTGCTCGACCGGATTGGGGGTGGCGACGGCTTTGTCGGCGGCATGCTCTATGCGATTTTGAAAGGCTGGACACCGGAGCAATGGATTCAATTCGGCTGGGCCAGCGGCGCATTGGCCACAACGCTCCTGACCGATTACGGCCAACCTGCGGACGAAGAGCAGGTTTGGAGCATCTGGAAAGGCAACGCACGCGTAAGGCGTTGACCCGAATATTTCACAGTTTAAGATCGCCCGTGAAGTATCCGCTTTGGCCGCTACATGATACGGCCAAAGCTTCGACGCGGCGCAAGAGCGCCTTGCGATAAGAACGGGAATAATGCGCCAAAATTGCGGAATGATGCGCAATGAAGAGGATTTCGATAATTATACCGACATGGAAGAATGTTTCGCTGATTGACCTGCTCTACCGCGGGCTCAAGCGCAACAGTGCGGTCAACCACGAGATCATTGTGTTTTTCAACGAGTGCGGCAAAGAAGAGCGGAAATGGCGGGCCGGCAAGGATATTGTGAGCGACAGCTCGGAGACGAACCTGGGCGTTTGTGCGGCCGTCAATCGGGCCGCCAAACTCGCGACCTGCGATTACATCTGCTACATGAACGACGACATGTATCCACTCCCGGGATGGGATGTGGCACTTGAATCTTATATGGGGATGGACGCGAAGCTCTGGCTTTCCAGCACGCCGATTGAACCGCAGGAGGCCAATCCATGCGCCATAGGTTCCTGCGATTACGGCGACTCGCCCGCGAATTTCCGCGAGACCGATCTGCTCCGTGATTTCGAAAAATTGAAGCGCCCATACAACATGGTGAGCACGTGGACGCCGTTTGTCATTTCGCGGGCCAACTGGGAAGCGATCGGCGGTTTTGACGAGGCATATTTTCCTGGAAACGGGAGCGACCCCGACCTGGCAATGAAGATGTTCCAGCACGGTTGCCGGTTGTTCATAGGCGTGGGCTCAAGCCTGGTTTACCATTTCGCGCGAAAGAGCACGGCACGGTATGACGGGCTGGAATCCATGGATCCGAGGAGCTATTTCAAACGAAAATGGGGCATGTCTTGGAGACGGTTCCTGAATTCGACGCTGTACCGCGGCAAAGTGATCACGCCAAATATTCTCGAGAAAATTTACCGGAAAAGCCGCAATTGATAGATTTTAGAACATTTCGGCGGAAACTTCCGGACGATACCATGACGAACTTAACGTCTGCGTATCACAATTCGCCCAGCATCGCAACGGCCTGATCAACAAGCGTTTCGCCTGTGCCAGGTTCGGTAAGGCTGTGTTGGCCGGCCCATAGCTGATAGCCGCCCAATTCGTACCCCGCGCGATCGCCGATGTAGCCGAGCGTACCGTTGGCCAGGCCAACCAGATATGTCCAGCGGAACGGGGAGCGGCGGCGAATCTCGAGGCCGAGGCTGGCGAACAGTTCGCCCGGTACGCCCACGAGCGCCACGTCGCCGAGCCGGATCGTTTGCAGCCACGCTTGTTGCTCGCGGCCTTGCAGCGGGCCCATGATTACGCGCATCTCGTGGAAATCCCGCTGAAGAGCCTCGGCAACATCGGGCGCGTATTTTTCGCCCCAACTCTTCACGGTGGCGGCCTCTTTCGCCTCGTCAAACCGGCGAACCCGGTATTTGAAAGGCCGCTTGATCGCCTTTACTGGACCCTGCGCCAGCGGCCGCGATAGCCGCAGTCCGTGTTCCACCGCCGCCGTGAGGCGATGGACACATTCGCGCGTGGAGACGGCGCGCGGATTGGGCGTGCACCCGAATTCGCTGGTATTGTGCGTCGAACCAAACGCGCCCGGTAAGAAAATCGTTGTCGCGCCAAGTCGCCGCTCCAGTTCCCGGGCGGTCAAGCCGTAAAAGGCAGGCGACCACACGTTCGGACTCAACGAGCCGATGTTGTGAACGGAATGGTTGAAGATCAGACCCGCCAGTTCTCCCGCTGGACGGCGAAACGCCAGCACGGCCAGGTCCGGGTCATAAGGGCCCGTCGGTCGGACGACATCTTCCCAGGCATAAGCGTACCAGCCGATGCTGCCGTCCTTCAGCAAGTAGCGGCTGTTCATGCCGACGGTGGCTTCTTGTGTTTCGGCAAACGCAAGCTCGGCTTGAGCCTTGTCGGGGGCAGTCCGCGGATTATCGAGTACTCGCGCGGCGGCAACTGCGGATTGAATAATGGCTTTCGCGAGATGATCGCAAAATGTCTTGTCACGTTTGAAACCCAGAATATCGATCGTGCTCGGCGCGTGATGGGTATGCGTGGCACAGATCAGCAGATTTTCGAATGACACTGCAGCCTGCCGCACAATTTCAGGTGCGGCCGACGCAAGCACGTCCTCGGGAATGATCAAAGTATCGCAGGAAACGAAGCAGAAGCGCTTGGATGCAACGTCAAAGACAACGGCTGATGCTCGCAACGGCGCTTCCTCGGTCCGGTCGCCAGAGGTGGGAACGGGAACGGCGCGAGTGGCAACTCTGGTCTTCATCGCACGGCGTTCCAGAAAGTTTTTTAAGTTAGCGATTCAAAAAGGTGTTTTGAGAATAGGGATTGGAGAATAGGGGTCAAGTCTAAAATGGCGAATACCCTCCCCGTTTTTCGCACTGGTTCGGCAGTCTTTCAGAATAAATACGTGAGACCCGCCGTGAAGCTGGTCTGGTTGATGAATCTGCCTTCCAGGCGGGCGCCAACACGATCATTAATTATGAGGCCTGCCCCGGCGAAAATGGAGAAGAGCCCGTCGTCCTTGATATAACCACTTTCGCTCTCTGAGGAGCCGTCGGCGTTCACAGTTTCGTAATCTTGATTCCCATCGAGTCTGGAGGCCATAACACCCGCGTAGGGCACAAATCCCATCGTCTCGCCCAGCTTCATGAAACGCGAGACTACGATGCCGCCGTTGATTTCAAAATAGTTCTCCGTCTGATTAAATTCGCCGACTTCCAAATCGGTCTCATACTTAATCTCATGAATGTACTGGGCAGATGCGAAAGCCCCGATTTGAATCATCTCTGCATTGTACAGCGCCAGCTTGAGGCCAAAGCCCATAATCGGCGCCGTTCCTTCGGCCTCGTCCGAGTGCGTTGCGCCGATCTCTCCATACAGGGAGGCACGGTCGCCCGCAAAGTACGTGGCACGCGCAATGAATCTGTTTTCTTTCTGCTCCAGCCCGTCTACGCCATCTTGCTCGACGTCACGTTTGAACTTCTCGTAATACGCTTCGAGGGAAACGTTCTTCTGAATGTCGCCGCGATAGATGGGCATTCCAACGTCGGTTGCCCATGCTGAGGGCAATGCTCCAACCAGGACTCCCAACAAGGCGATTGCAATAATATATCTTTGCATCCTCGTTACCTCCGAGAGCCGTTTTGACATGGCGCGATGACTGGGCTCTCATCAATCATCCTGCTGAACGGCGAGTTGACCGGCACTGGCACACCGGCAAAGCGTAGAGCAACGCCAGCGCGATGAGAACCACAAGAAATTTCCAACATCGTTTCATATCATCACAGAATCGAACGCTAAGGTCAGCGGCGCGGTTACGCGTCCGCTGAACCGGATT
>VSJD01000119.1 GCA_008636095.1 Kiritimatiellota bacterium
TTTCCTGATTTGCCGCTCGATTTACTCTTGCCCCGCTTTGGCAACCGTTATATACTCGCGGCACACTGGATAAAACGCTATTTATGAGTGCCAAACAGGAATAACGTCTTCGGAGATGTTTCGCCGCCTGATAACAGCCGTCGTTTGTTCGGAATCCTGTGCCGATTACAACAGGGGTTTACCATCGGTCTCCATGGGGATGCCCAGCAGGGAGGCGGTGGTGGGGGCGAAGTCAATGATTTCGGCTTCGGGAATTTCCTGTCCGTGACGGACTTTGGGCAGGGCGCCGCCTCCGATCATGAACAGGGTGCGCCGGCAGTCGTCGGCACGGATGTCGGTGGGACGATTGCGCTGGAAGTCCCAGGCGACGCAGTCGTAAGGTGGCTCGTGGTTGCTGCAATAGTTCTTCAGTTCCGGTTCGGGAATGCCCCGCGTGCGGCCTTCCTTCACGGCCACATCACAACCGACATGGCAACCGTGATCGGACCCGATCATGAGAAATGTTTCGTCCCACCAGGTTTTTTCCTGGAGGAAATGGCACACGCACCAGAGATAGCGGTCGAGCATCAGCAGCGAGTGATGCTTGTCCTCGGTGTAGGCGGCGCCTTCCTTTTTCAGCGGGCAGTTGCCGGTCATGTCGTATTGCGCCAGATAGAGCAGCAACATTTTCCAGTCGGGATTGGCCAGCATCCAACTAAAGGCATGTTGCATGGTCAGATAGTCGGAATAGTAGCTGCCCCAGCCCATGGTGCAGTCGCGCGCTTTCCACCATCCGGTCTGCATCCAGGCATCCGAACCGAAGGCGGCGACCTTGCCCTCGGGACAAGCCTTTTTGCAGGCGGAAAGGATGGTGGGGATGGGGGCGATTTCATCGAAGCCCCAGTAGGGGTCCAGGTCCAACCTGGGAGAGGCCTTGGCGCGGTAGGAGCCGGAAGCCAAGTAGCGCATGCCGTGCGGTGTGTTACAGGTTTGCCGGTTCCAGGCGCGTACGAATACCCCGCGCTCGCGGGACTGCTGAAAAGTCGGCAGCAGTCCGGCCTTCATATAGCCGTCGGCGTTAGGATAGCAGAGTCCGGTGACCGGCGAGACCTCGCGGTCGGCGGCGTGTCCGGAAACCATGTCCATGATCAAGAGCAAGGCACGCGGCATGATAGGATCCTTTCAAATGGAAGACGAAATTCGAAATGAAAACGAACACAATTACCCTACCGCCCGGCCTTTCGTTAAGCAAGGAATTTAATTCGCCGATGCGTCCGGGCAGGCATGAAATCGGTTTTTTGCTTGCCATTTTGTATGGCAATGGCTCTATTAAGTCCAATGCGGACTGTGCCCGCAACCCAATTATGTTCTCGCACGGCAGTGTAGCGAATTAGGTTCGCAAAAGGCGGCGGCGATCTTGGGTCGTCTGCGGGTTTGCCGCGCTTGCATGGAATTAAGTCCAATGCTTCGCGCGGCGCACCCACATCCAGCCCAAGCTTGCCTTGCTTTTGCGAATCCGCCTCCGGCGGAAACCAAATTCACCACACGGTGACATCGGGCATCGCGCCGCGCTATGCCCGATATATCGCTAACGCGGAAATCAACGCTTGTTGTTTGTTGCCTTGCAATGACTTATGGAAATGGCGCGCAATTTTCTTGTTGTTTATGGCGGTTCCTGATGTATGAGGTACTAACTTCCCATGAAACTGGTTATCCTCAGCGATCTTCATTTCGCGGCAAGTGACAGTCTGACGGACCGTCACGGGCAGTTCGCCGATATTTTTCTTATTCGACTGGTGCGGCGCATCAATCGATTCATCCAACCGGACGTGACCCTGGTCTTAGGGGATATACTGGATAATCCCACTGCGCCGGATGCCGAGGAGCGCCTGCGAGCGCTTCGGGCTATCCTTGACAAACTGAAGACCCCGTGGATCATACTGCCGGGAAATCACGATCCGGCGCCGGATAGTTTCTACCGTTATATGCCGGACCCCCGTCCTTGGGTTGAATTTCAAGGCGTACGGTTTGCCTCTTTTTTCGATGAAGACCGCCCCGGTTTCAACGGGTTCCGTCCGCCCCATGAACAGGCGCGTTTGGCGGCGGCGCGGGCAGGGTTTGACGGGCAATTGGTTTGCCTGCAACACAACTCCTTGCATGCAACTGGGACACTTGCCTGCCCGTATAATCTGACCAATGCCGAGGTTGTGCTTCAGGACATGCAGCGGCAGCAGGTGGCCCTTTCGGTCTCGGGACATTATCATGAAGGTGCGATGGCGGTGGATTCGCCGGTGCCGACGCTGATCGTTCCGGCCCTATGCAGTCCGTCGCTGCCGTTTGTTGTGGTGGAGTTATTCGAAGGGCGCCCCCCGGTGGTGTCCCGTCATACATTGTCTTTGCCGGCAGCCTATCGATTGATCGACTACCATGTGCATACTTCCCTGGCGTATTGCAACGAGAACATGGATTGCGCGAAGACCGTTGCCTTGGCTCGCCTTTTCGGGTTGCACGGATTGGCCTTCGCCGAGCACACCGCCCATCTGTATTTTCGCCGGCAGAATCTGCGGCACAATCGCTACTGGACAGTCGATTTCGAAACGATGCGTCCGTCGGAAATCGACGACCGGGCCGACGAATACTGGCGGCTGGTTGAACCGTTCCGTTCGAACCTTGTCCGTGCCGGGTTGGAGGCCGATCTGATGTTCGTCGGCCATCCGTTTGTACGGCCATCCGACTGGCAAAAAGCCGAAATCCGGATCGGTGCGGTGCACCAGCTTCCGTCGTTGCAGCTTGGCAACCGGGCGGAACAGGGAAAAGTTGCCGACGAATATCTGGCGCTCATTCAGGGGTTGGCGTCATCCGGGATCCATATCCTGGCGCATCCCTTCCGTGTCTTCCGACGGGGATTGCGAACGGAACCGCCATCCCGTCTATTCGCTCCAGTCTGCCGCCTGCTTAAAGCGTATGGCATTGCCGCGGAAATCAACTTCCACACCAACGAGCCTTCCCCTGAATTCTTGGCGATGTGTCTCCGGGAGGGCGTCAAGCTTGCCTTTGGCAGCGATGCGCACAACCTGTGTGAAGTCGGCGACTTCCAGGCGGCCCTCGACTTGCTGGCCGCTGCGGGTATCCGTGGTGATCCGTCGGAGGCGCTCTGGCAGGATCGCATAATGCCTTGATCGATTGCCGAAGACACGCGTCGTACGGGCCGTCTCGTCACACCATGCCAGGCCGTCGCAAATATTTACGCACGATTTGCGCTTGTCCCGCTTCGGCCACCGTTATATACTCACGACATACTGGATAAAACAATGTTCATTAGGTTCTCTGCACGACCACACGTAACACGACACAATGAGGAGATAAAACATGGCAAAAGTTCTCGTTCTTTATTACAGCATGTATGGCCACATCGAAACCATGGCGCAAGCGGTGGCTGAAGGCGCGCGCGGCGTCGAAGGCACCGAGGTCACCATCAAGCGCGTGCCCGACCTGATGCCGGAAGACGTGGCACGTAAGGCCGGCGCCAAGCTCGATCAGGCGGCGCCGATTGCGACGGTGGACGAGTTGTCGAACTACGACGCCATCATTTTTGGCGCGCCGACACGTTTCGGCAACATCTGCGCGCAGATGCGCAATTTTCTCGACCAGACCGGCCGGTTGTGGCTGAACGGCAAATTGATTGGCAAGGTGGGCAGCGTGTTCACGTCCACGGGCACACAGCACGGCGGACAGGAAACCACAATCACCTCGTTACACACCACCTTGTTGCATCACGGCATGATCGTCGTGGGAGTTCCCTATTCCTGTCAGGAGATCATGAACATGAGTGAAATCACCGGCGGATCACCCTATGGCGCGAGCACGCTTGCTGGCGGCGATGGTAGTCGGCAACCGTCAGAAAACGAAATAAAAATCGCCCGTTTCCAGGGCGCCCACGTCGCGAAAGTGGCTAAGAAACAATCTGCCTGACAACCGCTTGGAGAGCTCCCCCCTGAAATTTATTGAAACATTTAATGTTCCTGTCGCCGGGGAAACTCGCGGTGCGATTATTGCCAGGGTCAATGTTTAGTCTGGTCTTATTGCCGGCGAAGTCAGGCTAACTCTCCGCCAGGATCAGGACGCGCTCTTTCGGAACTTTAAATTTAAAAGCCGTCTCGTTTTTCTTTTTATTAACTGTCCCTGTGATAATCTTGTCTGAAATTAAGTCCCTTAATAAGCCGGATTGCAACAATTTTCCGTCCGTTTTTATCGTCACCGACCCGGATCCGGATTGGCAAAAGACAAAAAACACGCGCCGGCCGCTGCTTGTTCCTTCGCGGAGATAAACTTCGCCCTTGCGGTCAATATCAGCTTTTACCCCGGAAGAAAAGCCCGAACGCGCACAAATCGTTTTTAAAAAATCCTCAAGGCCGGCTGTGCGTTTCCTGAAATAAGTCTCGCCCAAATATGTCCCTGTCAGAATTACCCGCCCTTTACCGACGGCAAATTCTCCGGCCAAAACATCCTCCCCGTATCCGCCCCATTTTAGAATACCCTTACCCTTAAACGGCGTTACCCACTGCGCACCGGTCAGGACAAAACGACTTTTGCCGACTAAGGCCTGAAACCGTATGCATTCATTATCGATTGTCCGGCGTCCGACTTCGCGAATGCCCAGTTTGTTCAAGAACCGGTTTTCCGGATAACGATAAATACCGCGCGAATCAAACGCTCCGCATTCCGATTCGATTGCCAGCGTTCCTCCACCGGAAACGTAATCCAGCAGTTTGTCAGCCGTCTTATCATCCACCACAAGTGCGCGCGGCATGAACAAAACTTTCAAACGTTTCAATTCTTCCAAATGTTCTTCTTCGATCATCTCGAATGGAATATTCTTCCGGACCAATGCCTTTCCGTATCCAAGCAAGGCGTTTAAATATGTTTCACTGCTTTTATTGTTACACCAGTGCAGATAATATGACTGTGGACTGAAATAGAGTCCTATTTCCGGACGATCCGGACGATATTTAGCCAGAATATCCTTATGTTTTTCCAATACGCCGGATGTTGCTTTAAAAGCCGCCAGCCGTTCTGCGGCATATCCGTCAAAGCCTGATATTCCGAACCCGCCAGCTTCCGTGGTAAACACCTCATCTTTCCAGCACCAGAACAGGATTGTTTCCGTGCCAACCGCTATGCCGTTCCAGAGCCAATACTGCTGTTCAACCGCCCGCACCGGTCCCTGCTGGGAAAATCCTTGCCCCGCGCGGCCACCCTGGAGTTCGCTCAGCCATAAACGCTTGTTTCCCACAGCAGAGCGGATGATTTCCATGCGCACCGCATAATCGGCCCAATCCATATGTCCCCATTTTGGGAAACTCGAACAGCCGATTCCATCCAGATAGCCGGCCAGAACCCAGTCATTGCTCCGGTCAAGCGGAGTAAGAATTTGTCCATCGTACTCCGCCCCATTATAATATACGCTGGGCGCGCCGCCATGCATGGTAATCGGATGGGCCGCATCAACGGCCTTGATAGTTTCATATCTCTTGCGGCCGTGTTCATTTGCCCGTTCGGTCAAAAAACGCTGAAATGCCATTGTTTCCGTAAACGGCCGGTTGGCCGACCACCCCGGCGTCACATCCTCCCATGACACATAACGCCTCTGCCATGCCACATTCAATCCATCCAAACCGCCATAAAGTTTTCCCAACCATTCCCGGAAATATTTCAAGGTATGCTGACAGAAACATACCAATCCCTGCGCATGCACGTTCCACCGCAACTCGTTCCAGGCATCCCAGCCGTACAAGTTTGGCGCATTCTTGTAATGCCCGGCCACCGTGCGAAAAAACGACTGCATCCGTTCCCAGACCGCCGGGTTGTCAAAACAGCCGCCGGGGGTGATGCCGAAATGACATTCGTTCCGGTTGGTTGAGACAATCTTATGCCCCAGATGATTAACCATTTCCGAACCCGGAATCTCACGGTGAATCCAGAGCGGCTGGACTTCTGCAATCGCGCTCAAAACCACTTTCAGACCGGCTTCGTTCGCCAGCTCAATGAGGCGGTCATAGTCGGAAAAATCATAGGAGCCCGGATGCGCCTCCACCCATCCCCACAACACCCACAATTGCAGAGTATTGAATCCGGCGGCGCGAATGCTTTTCAAATCCTCTTTCCAATACCGTTCTTCCGGGAACGGCGGCCGATAATATTGAACCCCAATCTGCATAAATCAAATCCCTCTATTTTGTTTATATCCCGCGAACCAGTAACTAACGACTTGCTACTGGCACGGGGTGCCGTCTTCGTGAATGCCGATTGCATGGGGTAGGGTGCCGTGCCAAACGAGGGAAGTCAAGGGAAACCGTCACAGGACATTCCCCTCGCCTTTTTGCTTGTGAAAGGAAATGGCCTTAGACTACAGTAGGTCAAAAGGATTGACATGAACGCGAATTGTATACCAACCACAACCGCCATACCGCGCTGGATCATCGTCCTGTGCCTTTTGATATCGCTGGTGGGGATTGCCGATCATGACCTGTGGACGCCGGATGAGCCGCGCGAGGCGGCAATCATGCTGAGCATGAGCCGCACCGGCAATCTGCTTATCCCTGACCTGGCGGGTGTGCCCTTTGTCGAAAAGCCGCCTTTATATTACATTGTCGGTGCCGGCGCACTGCGTCTGTTGGGTCCCGTCCTGGGTCCTACCACGGCCTTGCGTTTGACATCAGCCCTATGGGGGCTGGGCGCTCTGGCCATGACCTGGTTGCTGGCCCGGCGCTTGCTGGGACACGAACAGGGGGTATTGGCCATGGTGCTCCTGGCCACCATGCCGGGGTTTATTCACGTCACGCATTGGATGCTGGTGGATAACGCGCTCCTGTTTTTCGTGACGGCGGCGCTGTGGTGTTTTACGGAGGCATATATTGGATCGCGCCTGGGATTTCTCCCGTGGGCGGCGGTCTTTACGGGAGGCGCATTTCTTTCAAAAGGATTCATTGGCCCGCTGATTATCTTGCTGGGCTGGCTGGCCTTGGTGTTTTCCTGGGGGCGTCAGGTAGGCTGGCGCGGGATGAGCCTACCGCGCAGTCTCGGCCTGCATGCAGGAGCCTTGATTTTGTGCCTGGCCCTGATGCTGAGTTGGATGATTGCCTTGCGCATAGTCGGCGGGCCGGACCTATGGAACGAATGGTTCTGGACAAATCATGTCGGGCGTTTCTCCGGAGGCTCGACCCAGTTGGGCCATATGCGCCCCCCCTGGTATTACCTGCCGATAATTCCCGTTTATCTTTTACCCTGGCTGGTAATTGTCCTGGTAGGGATTAAGAACCTGCTGGCGGTGCTGGGCCGCCGGCAAATGACGCCGGCAGGTCGGGTACTGGCCGCCTGGGCACTGGGCGGTCTGCTGGTGCTTTCGATTACAGCCACCAAACGCGACATTTACCTGTCGGTTTTATTGCCGGCCTTTGCCATGATCGGCGCCCAGGTATTATATGCGCCGATGAGCCGGAAGCTTCAAAATACTCTGTGGTTATGGGTTGGGTGCATGCTGGTCGGTTTGCTGGTTTTCATTGTCGCACCACTGTTGGGACCGCAGGCCCGCCTGTTGACAGGCGGGTGGGGGTGGTACCAGGTAATCGCGGGGCTAACGGCAATAGGCTGCCTTGGCCTTGTTTATATGTCTCGAATTCGAGCCACAGAACGCGAGCATGTCGTCTCGCGGCTACAGCGATCCGTTTTGGAGGTCGGCCCTCCGCCCTCTGTCTTCCTTCTTCTCCGTTCTGGCGTCTGGCGTCTGGCGTCTGGCCTCCAGCTTCTGTCGTCCGTCGTCCGTCGTCCGTCGTTCTTCCAGAGAGTCTTGGCCGCCACGGCCTTGTTTTATATTGGCGGTCTGACGATCCTGTGTCCCATGGTGGATCGGGCTAAAAGCTATGGGAGCGCGTTTCGCGCTATGGCCGATTGTGTCGCGGCCAATCCCTCCACCCACGTGGCCGGTGCCACCCACGTGGCCGGTGCCACCCACGTGGCCGGTGCCACCCACGTGGCCGGCTGGCGGTTCGACGAAACCACGCGCGCCGGTTTTTATTACTATTGCGACTTGGTATTTCCAGCGCTTTCCGATATAAACGACCTCAATCAGGTTTTAGAAAGACGGCATTCCCGGTTTGACGGTGTCCTGGCGCTCTCCCGGAATTTTCCGCCGAAGGCGGACCCGCCTATGGAGGGCCCGCCGCAATCGGAATCCCTACCGCCCTGGCGGGTGTGCACAGAAGTTCGGATGGGACCGCGCCGGGTACTGCAATTGATCGAAGGTGCGCGGCAGACGGCAGACGATGGTAAATAAGCAAACAGCCAATATCAAACATTGATGTTGAATTCAGCGGAGTATTATGCGCAAAGAATTTTTACCTTTTTCAAGGCCCAGTATCACTGAAGCTGATATTCAAGCCGTGGGCGAGGTGCTTCGTTCGGGCTGGATCACCACCGGGGTGCAAGCTGCCAAGTTCGAGGAGGAATTTGCTGCTTATGTGGGCACACGCAGTGCCGTGGCGCTGGCCTCAGCTACCGGCGGTATGCATGTGACCCTCAGAGCCTTGGACATCGGTCCCGGCGATGATGTTGTAACGCCTTCGATGACCTGGGCCTCCACCGTCAACCTCATTGTGCTGGCGGGCGCCCGGCCGGTGTTTGCCGATGTTGACCGCGACACGCTCATGGCCGGGCCTGACCAGATCGCCGCCGTGCTGACGGCAAGAAGCAAGCTGATCATTCCCGTCCATTTTGCCGGCGCGCCGGCGGATATGGATCCGATCCGCCAGATGGCGGCCAAACGCGGTATTCCGATCGTGGAGGATGCCGCCCATGCCGCCGGCACAGAATATCGGGGACATCGTATCGGCGCGTCGGGCACCGCTATTTTTTCATTCCATCCCATTAAGAATATGACCAGCGGCGAAGGCGGCATGGTCTGCGCCGCGGACACCGCCTTGCTGGATGTCGTCCGGCGGCTGAAATTTCACGGGCTGGGAGTGGATGCGTTCGACCGTACCATGCAAGGGCGTTCCCCGCAGGCGGAAGTGGTCGAGCCGGGCTTTAAATACAATCTGACCGATATCGCCGCCGTGCTCGGCCGGCGGCAATTGGCGCGGTTGGATGAATTCAACCGCCGGCGTACGGAACTGGCGCTGTATTATCGCCGGCGGCTGGCCGAGGTGGACGAAATCCTGCCGCTCAAGGATCCACCGTATCCAATGCGGCATGCCTGGCACCTGTTTATCGTGCGGCTGGATAGTGACCGCGCCGGCTTGGGCCGCGATGCGTTCATGGAGGGGCTGAAACAGAAAAATATCGGCACGGGTCTGCATTTCCGCGCCGTACATTTGCAGAAATATTATCGCGAGAAGATGGGCTGTGCGCGGGGCATGTTGCCGGCCACGGAATGGAATTCCGATCGGATCTGCTCCCTGCCGTTGTTTCCGGATATGCATCCGGAGGACGTGGATGACGTGGTCGTGGCGATCAAAGAGGTGCTGAATGAACATCGGTTATAACCCATCAACACAGGAACCATCATGCCCCTGAACACATCCGCGCCTGTTTCAATTATCATTCCGGTCTTCAATGAAGAGGACAATCTGCCGGAGCTCATGCGTCGAACGCTGGCAGTCTGCCGTGCGTTAATCCGGCCGTTCGAGATCATCCTGGTGGACGACGGCAGTCGGGATGCATCCCGTGATCTTATCACGAAGGCCGTGGAAGCCAATCCGGGCGAACTGATCGGGGTGTTTTTAAACCGGAATTACGGCCAGCATGCGGCCGTCATGGCCGGGTTCGCGCAGGCCCGGGGCGAGATTGTCGTGACGCTCGATGCCGATCTTCAAAATCCGCCGGAGGAAATTACGGCGCTGGTGAAAAAAATGGATGAAGGCATGGACGTTGTCGGTTCCATTCGTGTGCCGCGCCGCGACAGCATCTTCCGCCGCTTTTCCTCGTTCCTGGTGAACAAAATGACGGCGCACGTGACGGGTGTGGTCATGCACGATTACGGCTGTATGCTGAGGGCCTACCACCGGCAAGTGATCCAGGCCATGCTCCAGTGTCATGAGCGCAGCACTTTTATTCCGGTACTGGCCAACAGCTTCGCGCGCCGCACGGCGGAAATCGAAGTCCGGCACGCCGAACGCCATGCGGGCCAATCCAAGTATAGCTTGTGGAAACTGATCAACCTGCAGTTTGATCTCCTGACCAGCATTACCACTTTGCCCCTGCGGCTTCTGACCATCGCCGGGGTGATGATCAGCATTATGGGTGTCGGTTTGGGCGTGCTGATCCTGATCCTGCGGTTTATCTGGGGGCCGGAGTGGGCGGCCAAGGGTGTATTCACCCTGTTTGCCATCCTGTTCATTTTTGTCGGCGGCCAGTTTATTGCCATGGGATTTCTGGGCGAATATATTGGCCGCATGTATCAGGATGTGCGCGGCCGGCCCCGTTACTTCATCGAGACCGTCGCCGGCAAAAGCGCCCTGGAACCGACCTGATGGTTGTTTTTTAAACATAGCGGTTCTACCGAACCGCAGCTACACCCCCTGACCGAGTTCAGGCAGGCAGTTCGGTGTAGGGGCCGTTCGTGAGAACGGCAAAGTTGCCTAATGAAAAATTGGTTTGGAATTTGGAAGTTCATAGGGGATGCATCGTGGATAGCCAAGCAAAGCAATTAAATGAAGTAATTGCGGCCGCCTGTCCGGCCGTGATGGATCTGCTGTCCCGCAAGGGACGCGAAATCTATTTTCCAAAGTTGGGCATCCTGTCGCAATCGGCCGAAGCCCAGGGTAAAGCCATTAATGCCACCATCGGGATTGCGCTGGAGGAAGATGGGAATCCCATGCACCTGGCTTGTGTCATGAGCCGGGTGCAGCTGTCTGCGAGCCAGGCGGTGTCCTATGCGCCCAGCTTAGGTACGCCGGATATCCGCAAGCAATGGAAAGCCATGCTGGGCAAAAAAAATCCCGGCCTGGCCGGCAAGTCGTTCAGTCTGCCGGTGGTGACCAGCGCGCTCACCCACGGGCTGAGTACCTGCGGCTACCTGTTCTGCGATCCTGGCGATGCGATTATCCTGGCGGATCTGTTCTGGGAAAATTACGAACTTATTTTTTCACATGCTTGCGGCGCCCGGCTGGATGCGTTTGCGATGTTCACCGGGCAAGGGCGGTTTAATGTCGAGGGACTGCGTGCCCGGCTGATGGCCGGGAAAGTTGGCAAAAAAATCGTGTGCCTCAATTTCCCCAACAACCCCACCGGCTATACCCCGATGATCGAGGAAGCGCACGCCATTACGACAGTCCTGCGCGAAGCCGCGGAGCGCGGGAACAAGCTGGTGGTGCTCGTGGACGACGCTTATTTCGGGCTCGTGTACGAACGGAGCGTGTTTCCAGAATCCATCTTCAGTTTGCTCTGCGACCTGCATCCCAACCTGCTGGCTGTCAAACTGGATGGTCCGACCAAGGAAGATTATGTCTGGGGATTCCGGATGGGTTTTATCACCTATGGGATCCGCGGGGGTACGAGCGCCGTGTACGAAGCCCTCGAAGCCAAAACGGGCGGGGCCATCCGGGGCAATATTTCCAATGCCGCCAACGTGAGCCAATCCCTGCTCCTGAGCGCCTACCGCGATGGCACCTATGCAACGGAGAAACGGGCCAAATACGAACTTCTGCGCTCGCGCTATGAGCGGGTCAAACAGATCCTGGCGGCGCATCCCGAATATACGCAAGAATTTGTGGCCCTGCCGTTCAATTCAGGATACTTCATGTGTGTGCGTCTCCGGCACGCGGACCCGGAACAGGTGCGCCAAAAACTTCTAACGGATTATGCCACCGGCGTAATCGCCATGAGCGGCATTGTCCGGCTGGCCTTTTCCGCCGTGCCCCTGGCGCAGTTGCCGGTATTGTTCGATAATCTGTTCCGGGCGGCCCGGGACGTGAAAAAAAAAGGATAAATGGCCATGGCCTATGAAGTCCTCGCGCGTAAATGGCGGCCCAGGCAGTTCCAGGATGTCGTCGGCCAGGACCACGTCATCCAGACGCTGACCAACGCCATCCAGACGAACCGGGTGGCACATGCCTATCTTTTTGTTGGTCCGCGTGGTATCGGCAAGACCTCCATCGCGCGTATTTTTGCAAAGGCCCTGAACTGCAAGGAGGGGATGACCCCCACGCCCTGCGACCATTGTGACGCATGCAATGAAATCACGGCGGGATCCAGTCTCGATGTACATGAACTTGATGCCGCCTCGAATCGCGGTATTGATGAAATTCGCGCCCTGCGTGATACCATCAAGTACATGCCGACCCAGCGCTTCAAGATTTACATTATTGACGAAGTCCACATGCTCACAATGGAAGCCTTCAATGCCCTGTTGAAAACCCTGGAGGAGCCGCCGGCGCATATCAAGTTTTTCATGGCTACCACCGAACCTCAGAAAATACCGGCCACGATTTTGTCGCGCTGCCAGCGGTTTGATTTGCGCCGCATCCCGGCCGGCCTGTTGATCGAGCGCCTGCGCCTGATTGCCCAGTCGGAGGGTGTAACGATTGATGATGACGCCGTGTTGGCCGTGGCGCGGGCGGCGGAAGGGGGACTGCGTGATGCCGAGTCGGCCCTGGACCAGTTGATCTCTTTCCAGGGCAAGGACATCCATGAACAGGATGTCCTCGCGGTGTTCGGGCTGGTTTCGCGTCAGACACTGGAAACCCTGTCAACCGCCCTGCTCCAGGGCGACATTGCCGGCGTCATTCAGCAGGTGGAAGCGCTTGACAAAAGCGGGAAGGACATGCAGAGACTCCTGCTGGAACTCCTGGAACACGTCCGTAATCTGCTCGTGTATCTGCAGGCGGGGATTGGTCTGGCCGCCCTGGATTTGACACCCGTCCAGGTGGCCGTGTTGAAAGCGCAGGCGTCACTGACGCACGCGGACCGGCTTTTACGTATCACGGATATCCTGATGGAAACCATGGACCGCTTGCCTTATGCGCTTTCCAAAAAAACACTGCTGGAAACCGCGTTAATCCGTTGTTCGCGTGCCGCGGTCGTCGTTTCGCTGGATGAAATCTTTAGGCGTATCGAGGAGTTGAAGCACAGCCTGGATGATGACATCGGCGGCGCGCCGCGCGCATCGGCAGCGATTGCGGCAAATTTATGCACAGGAATCTCAAACCATAGCGGTTCTCACGAACCGCAACTACACCCGGCCGGTGTAGGGGCCGTTCGTGAGAACGGTAATGTTGCCCAACCGAAAAAGGCGGGACCCAGCGGGGACGAGTTGGCACATTTGATTAAGACGTGGCCGGAGCTTGTCGAAAAGGTCGGAAAGGTGGTTGCGCTGGCCAAGGGTTGTCTCCTTGATGCGCGACCGGTGGCCGTCGTGGGAGACCGTGTGACAATCGGCTTTGACCCGGAATTTGCCGCGCGTATGGAGCAAGCCGGTCTGCCGCGAACCCGCGCTGCCCTGCAGAAAAACCTGGATAATGTGTTGGGCCGACCCATTACCGTGGAATTCAAACTGCTGGCTGAGCGCGCGGCGAGCGCGGAGATAGAATCCAAGGAAACGTCCGGAAATCCGACCGGCTCGGCGCGGCCACCGCCTGCCCGCAATGTTACGCACCCACCCGCAACGCTGACGCGTAGCGACTGCGGGCAGGGTAGCGTTGCAGGCGGGCCGGCAGGTCCGCCACCGAAGGCAGGTAAACCCTCCCTTCAGCAAAAACAGAAATGGTTCAAGGATCCGGCAGTGCAAAAGACAATGGATATGTTCAACGGCGATATTCAGGAAGTCAGGGAATAGGAGGACGGACTCCACTACGCTCAAGGAGCTACGCGGGGCAAGCGCCAGACGACAGCCTGCCCGCCGTAGCCTTGGCAAAGGCGGGACGACGGACGCCGGATACCAGACACCAGCCCGGAAATGAAGAAATACGGAAGACAAAAGACGGAGGATGCAAACATATGACGAATATTCTGAAGATGATCAAAGATGCGGCGGGCATGCAGAAAAACATGAAGAAAATGCAGGCCCAACTGCGGGCCAAGACTATTGATTTTTCAAGCGGCAATGGGCTCGTGACCGTCACGGCCCGCGGGGATGCCTCGATTGCCGCTATCCGCATTGATCCCCGCGCCATGGATGCGGAGCACCCAGCGGCACTGGAAAAGCTGATGCTAGTGGCCGTCGAGGGCGCGCTGGAAGCGGCAAAAAAAATGAGCGCCGACGACATGCAGGCAATCATGGCCGACATGGGCCTGCCGAATATTCCGGGATTGGGCATATAACTTGACGTATGGGTGTATGGAAGTAAGGGTGTGTGGGAGTAAAGAGTTTACTCTACGCGTCCATACTCCCATACACCGATACGCCCGTACTCCCACACTTATGGAACACTGAACACCTTGGTGTTATATGAAGACATTCCCGCCCCTCGATAAAGCAATTCTATGTTTCAGCAAACTCCCGGGCATTGGTCGCCGCTCGGCGGAACGCCTGGCCATGAAACTGGTGGGCGATCAGACCGGACTCCTCAAGGACTTGATCGCAGCCCTGCAGGGGGTGGCCGAGCAGATTGGGTGCTGCTCGCGTTGCGGTGCGTTGACCTCGCACGACCAGGATCCATGCCGGTTTTGTACCGATGCCACCCGGGATGGCGCTGTTCTGTGCGTGGTGGAAGAACCCTCCGATGTCCTGCAGATTGAAAACGCGGGCGGCTATCGCGGGCGCTATCACGTGCTCATGGGCAAGCTCTCTCCCATGCAGGGCATTGGAACCGATCAGCTCCGTCTGGATGCCCTGGTGTTGCGCTTGAAATCGGAGCCGATTAAGGAAGTGATTCTGGCGCTCAATGCCGATGTGGAAAGCGAGGCCACGGCCAGCATGATCCGCGACCTGCTGGCCGGGCATGCTGTCAAACTGACCCGGCCGGCCATGGGCATTCCCGCCGGGAGTGGCATCGCTTATTCGGATGCCGTTACCCTGGCGCGCGCCATAGGCAGTCGCCAGCCGTTCTGATGAGTATGGACGTATGGGAGTTTTGGTGTATGGGCGTAAATAATTTTTTTATTACTCTTACGCTCCGTTACGCCCATACTCCCTTACACCGATACTCCCATACTTAATATGAATGCAACTTTTGAAGATCGTCTGGCCGAGGTTCGCCGCCGTATTCAGGCCGCCTGTGAAAGGGTGGGGCGCCATCCGGAAGCGGTGCGCGTGTTGGCGGTTTCCAAAACCCGCGGCCCGGATTGCATCCGGGAAGCCGCCGCCGCCGGCCTGATGGATTTCGGTGAAAATCGCGTTCAGGAAGCCAAGCAGAAAATTCCATTGTGTCCGACCGCCTTGACCTGGCATCTGGTTGGTCATCTGCAGACGAATAAAGTCAAGGATGCGGTGAACCTGTTTCACTTGATCCAGGCGGTGGATTCGTTGAAACTGCTCCTGGCGATTGAGACCGCCGCCGAGGCGGTGGGACGCGTCATGCCGGTTTTTCTTGAAGTCAATGTTTCGGGTGAAAGCAGTAAATTTGGACTTGCTCCCGAGGCCGTTCCAGGCATATTACAGGCGGCTAATGGTCTGCGGCGGGTGGAAATCCAAGGATTATTGACCATTCCACCGCTGGCGGAGGATCCGGAGCACGCGCGCCCATTTTTTCACACCCTGCGCGAACACCGCGACCGCTGGCGGCAGGAAACTGGTTTTGAACTGCGCGAGTTGTCCATGGGCATGTCCCATGATTTTGAGGTTGCCGTGGAGGAAGGCGCCACGTGGGTTCGGCTGGGTACAATTTTATTTGGCAAAAGGAATACGCTATGAACGCGCCTATTTCACAGGAATGGATCATGACCTTTGTCGGCGCCGGTAATATGGCCGAAGCCCTGGTACACGGAATTATCCGGGCAAAGCTTCTGTCGTCCCCGTGTCTGCGGGTGACAGACACGAACCGTCGCCGCTTGGATCATTTCCAGGCGACTTTTGGCGTCACGGGATTTGAGCGTAATGCAGACGGCATCCGGGGTGCGCAGGTCGTGGTCCTGGCGGTTAAACCGCAGGTCATGGCAGGGGTCCTGAAGGAAATCGGCGCCCAGCTTGCCCCCGGGACGCTGGTTGTCAGTATTGCAGCCGGTGTTTCCACGCATCGAATGCAACAGCAGTTACCGGCGGGCATGCGGGTTGTACGCGTGATGCCTAACATGCCGGCCCTGACAGGGGCCGGTGTTTCGGTGTATTGTCTGGGGAAGCGGGCGTCCGAAGACGATGCGAGACTCGTAGAATCCCTGTTTCAATCGGTTGGAGTGGTGGTCCGGCTGGATGAAAAGCACTTGGATGCGGTGACCGCCTTGAGTGGCAGCGGGCCGGCCTATGTGTTTTTCCTGGCCGAATTCATGATGCAGGCAGGCTATGAAATGGGGCTTGACCACGCAACGGCCAAAACGTTGACGCTGGGCACGATTCGCGGCGCGGCGCGTCTGCTGGAGGAGATGGGGCAAGAGCCCGAAGAATTACGGCAACGGGTCACGTCCAAGGGCGGTACCACGGCCGCGGCCATGGACGTGCTCGAAACCGGCCGTGTGAAGGAAATATTTATCAAGGCCATCAGGGCGGCACAGAAACGATCACGGGAATTGTCCGAAGAAATGGTTAATGTCCCGCGCAACGCGGGGTAAAGTTGATGGCTTGCCCCGCGTTTCGCTGGGTTGATGGTCAATGGTTAATAATGGTAGATGGTAAATGGTGATGGCGGATTGTCCGCCGTTTGGTCCGGCGTAGCCTTGGCGAAGCCGGAAGTTTCTTAGCGAAGGCGGATGCGGCTACGGAAAACAAAATGGGGTTGCAAGCATACATTCGTTTGATCGGTTTAGGATTTGTCGTATGGGCGATGGGCGCGCTGCCGGCGAGGGCGGAGCCTGACCAAGGCCTGGCCGTGACAAATCAGCTGATCGTGGCCGCGACGAATCAATCGGCCAAGACCGCGACCAATCGACCGGTCCTGTGGTTTCCGGTCGGGGAGGAGATATATTATAAAGTCCAGTGGGGCGTCTTGATCGTGGCCGATACCAAAGTTGCCAGTGAGTATATCGAGGAAGACGGGCGCGAACTACTGGCCATCCGGGTGACGACCCGTACCCGCAGCGTTATGTCCGCGTTTTATCCCGTGGACGATTTCATTGAAAGCGTGGTGGATCCGGTTACCTTTTTGCCGGTACGGTTCACCAAGCGACTTAGCGAGGGACGCTACCGCCTGCACGAAATCACGACTTTTGATCACAAGGCTCGCATGGCGCACTGGCGGCATCTGCTGAAAAACGACAGCAAGGATTTTGCCATTGATGCGGATACGCGCGACTTGATCAGTTACATGTTTTACATGCGTTCGCAGAAGTTTGAGCCGGGCAAGCATTATGATTTTCGCGTCATGGCGGATGAAAAACTCTACGATCTCCTGGTGGAAGCCCGTGATATCGAAACGTTGGATATCGGCAATTATGCCAAAATCCGCACCTTGAAACTCGACCCCGAGGCCAAGTTCCACGGCTTGTTCGTGCGTGTCGGCAAACTGGAAGTCTGGATTTCGGATGACGAGCGTTGCGTGTGTGTCCGTGTCATGGCCAAAGCGCCGGTGATTGGAACCATTCGATTGCTCATTGACCGGGTTGAGGGCCCCGGCAATGATTACTGGACGCATCCGGGCAATACCAATTACCCGCAAATAGCGCGCTAACCTGGTTAACCCCATGGAGGGCCTACGCAAGTGAAAAATGACACTAAATGGGCACGTTCGCTGGTGGAGCGATTTGCCCGGCAGAAAATCATGGTGATCGGCGACATGATGCTGGATCGCTATATTTACGGGGCAGTGAACCGCATTTCACCCGAGGCGCCTGTGCCGGTGGTGCGGGTGGGCAACGAAAAAAACATGCCCGGCGGCGCCGCCAACGTGGCACGTAATGTGCGCGCCTTGGGTGGGCGTGTATATATGCGCGGCGTGGTGGGGCGTGATACTACCGGCGATGATTTGTTGCATGTCCTGAAAGAGGATCGCGTTTGCACGCGCGGGGTACTGCGCTATGCCGGCATTCACACGACCGTGAAAACGCGCATCCTGGCCGAGCGTCAACAGGTTGTGCGCGTGGATTGGGAGGATCGTCTCCTGCTGCCGGCCAAGGTTCGGAGCGCTTTCTGCGCCAGATTGTCCTCTGCCGTGCAAAGCATGTCGGGCGTGATCATAGCGGATTATGCCAAGGGCACTATCGGGCAAGATGTCGTGAATGCCGTCATGCGCTCGGCGCGGCCCAACGCCATTCCCGTGGCACTGGATCCCAAGGAAAATGATACCCTGAAACTGCCGGGACTGACCGTGGCAACCCCAAATCGCAAGGAAGCGTTCGCACTGGCCCGTCTGCCGGAACAGCCGCCCCGCGCCAATCCCTTGAAGGATCAGCCCCTATTGCGGGTGGCCGCTATTCTGTTAAATAAATGGAAGCCGGTGTTCCTGCTGATTACGCTGGGTTTGCAGGGTATGTTGCTGGTATCCCGGAATCGCCCCCCACGCCACGTGGCCACCGTGGCGCGCGAAGTGTTTGACGTGAGCGGCGCCGGCGACACCGTGATTGCTACCCTGCTGTTGGCGCTCTCCGCTGGTGCGGATTACGAAGCAGCCGCCGAACTGGCCAATTGCGCCGCCGGCGTTGTCGTCGGCAAGCTGGGCACGGCTACCTGTACCGACCGTGAACTGCTGGATTACCTGGATATGCTGACCCGCACCGGTGTGAAAACGATCCGCCGCTCCTGATGCAACATGGTCGATTGATGTCCGGCCCCGCCCACGTGGCGCGAACG
>VSJD01000035.1 GCA_008636095.1 Kiritimatiellota bacterium
TGTAATCCGTGGTGCGTAGATACAATGAAACACGCATGTTTCGTTCCCGCCGCCTCTGAAGCAAAAAGAGATTCCAAGCCACCGGCCTGGAATCTCTTTTTAACAAGAACTTGCCCGTTCCGGCTTAACCTTGAGCAAGGCGCGAAGCGCCGCGTCGAAAGGTTAAAAGAACGACATGCCATACGCCTTGGTATAATCGGCCGTGGTCATGCCATTGGCGCCGTCAACACCGTTCCAGATGGCAAAGAAGATGTTGGCCACCGGAATAATCAGAACCCACTCGCGCCAATGAATTTCCTTGCCGTCATTATAAGCCGCGCCGGCGCGCATGCCAAAACAGCATCCGGCAATGAATCCCATCATGCCGCCGCGGTTTTCGTTCAGCGCCGAGGATGTCCCCACCGCGCACAACAACAGGAGCCCGACCATTAAACTTGCGATCAGTTTCTTCATATCTTGCCCTCCGTTTTCAGTTTGCCATGAACCAGTCGTGTTTAATTGTTTAATGTTAAAAGAAGGTCAAACCGTATTTTTTCACATAATCGGACGTGGTCATGCCATTGGCACCGTCAATACCGGCCCAAACCGGTGGAATGATCGGAATAATCAGGGAGATCCATTCGCGCCAGTGAATTTCCTTGCCGTCATTATAAGCCGCACCGGCGCGCATGCCAAAACAGCATCCGGCAATGAATCCCATCATGCCGCCGCGATTTTCATTCATCGCCGACGCCGTCAGGGCACTCCCGGCCAACAGCATGCCGACCATCAGACTCACAATCCATTTCCTCATGACACTTCCTCCATAAGCATTTGTACGCTTTTATTTTCTTATACACCATCGGCAACTGCATAGCAACACTAAATTATTTCTTTTCTACCAGCGCCATGGGATTGCAGAGGTTCTTTTGGGAATTGGCGACCCGGCCACAGTTGAAACAGATGAACTTCGGCTTGACCGTAAGCCTCTTGATCTCCTCGAACCGCTCATCGCTGGCCAGCACGCACAGATGCCCTTTATGTGAACCCTTGCAGACCGGCTTGTTCATGCGCTGATTCCTTCACATCCCTGCATTTACCTTGATATCATCCTTTTTTATCGGGCACGTGTCAATCTTAAATATCGTCTCCCTCGAAAACACGGCTTGAGTATTTAGCGGCCGCGTTCTATAGTCCTTCCCAAGCCAATGAAAACCGGCCTGGCCGGTTATAGGCACTCACTCTAACGGAAGGCGGAAGAAAATGAAAAAAGTATTGATCCCGACCAAGCTTGAAAACGAAGCGCGCAAAATCCTGGAAGCCAACGGCCACTACACGGTCATCCAGGACGATAAAACCGATATTTTGGCGCTGGCCGGCCAGCACGCCGACACCTATGCGCTCATCGTGCGCAGTGAAAAAGTGACGCCCGCGCTGATTAACGCCCTACCCCACCTTAAGGTGATCGTTCGCGCCGGCACGGGATATGACACAATTGACATCAAGCATGCCCGCAAGAAGGGCATTGACGTCATGAACACCCCCGGTGCCAACTCCAATGCCGTGGCAGAGGAAGTTGTCGCGCTCATGCTGGCGGATGCCCGCCACATCATCGCAGGCGATGCCACCACGCGCGCCGGCAAATGGGAAAAGAAAAAATTAATGGGCCGCGAACTCACGGGCAAAACGATCGGCATTGTCGGCCTGGGCAATATCGGCCAATTGGTCGCCAAACGCCTATCGGGGTTTGACGTCAAATTGCTGGGTTACGACCCGCTCATCTCCCAGGAACGCGCCGACGCCATGGCGGTGGAACTGGTCGAACTCCCCGATCTGTTTGCACAAGCCGATTATATCACCCTGCACATACCGGAAAACGAAGAAACCCGCGGCCTGATTAACCTGTTGCTCATCAGCCGGATGAAAGAAGGCGCCACCCTGATCAACTGCGCCCGGGCCGGCATCCTGGACGAGGCGGCGTTGCGCCAGGTCAAGGCGGCGAAAAAAATCCGGTTTCTTAACGATGTCTACCCCAAGGACGCTGAGGGCCCCAAGAGCATGGCCGACATTGCCGACATCATGTTGCCCCACCTGGGCGCCAGTACGGTGGAAGCCAATACCAATGCCGCGCGCCGCGCCGCCGAGGAACTGATCGAACTGGACGAGAAGGGTATTACCAGTTTCATCGTCAACCGCGACGTGCCCGAAGGCCTGAATGAAGCCTACGGCAAACTGGCCTTCACGATTACCAAGCTCTGCCGCCATCTGCTGGGTCCGAGCGCCAAGTTAGCGAGCCTCGAGACCAGCTTTTACGGGTTGCTGAAGCCGTTCAGCGACTGGCTCATGATCCCCGTGGTCACAGCACTGGGCGATCGGATTGACCAGCCCCTGGACAACAAATCGGCCCGCCAGTTTCTGAAAGAAATGGGGATTGAGGTTGCCAACCGGACAACCGATCCCAATAAACACTTCGAAAATTCCATGACCATTGACCTGGTCGGCACGCTGGATTCCGGAAGCCTGCGCCGAATCAGCGTGCGTGGCACCGTCGTGGAAGGAGTGCTCATGATTGCGCGAATCAACGACTTCGACCGGCTGTATTTTGAGCCCAAGGGGCCCACCGTGTTTTTTATTTACGAGGACCGCCCCGGCATCCTGGGTCAGATCGGCTCGGCCCTGGCCGCGGCCGATATCAACATCGAGGATGTGCGTAATCCGCATCACCTGAAGGTCAACGAGTCGCTGGTCATCATGCGGATTAACAAGCCGATCCCGGCGCCGGTCATGGATAACATCAGCCAGAAGATTCGGGCGCTGTCCGCGTTTTGCTACGATTTCGGTTAAACCTCTTTTAGGTTAATAATGTTTTGCGCACCCGGCACAGTTCGTGCAATACTTTGCGATGTAATTTATTGGGGACTATAACAGCATCGTTTCAATCCAGGAGGCTTGCGTATGGATGGCATTAAAACACCCCGCGACATCGTCACGTTTATCCAGAAAGAAAAGATCGAGGTTGTGGACCTGCGGTTCATGGATTTTCCGGGTCTCTGGCAGCACTTTTCCGTGCCGGCCCGCGAGATGAAAGAGGAAACGTTTGAGAAAGGACTGGGATTCGATGGCTCCAGCATCCGCGGCTGGCAGGTAATCAACGAATCGGACATGCTGGTAAAACCCGTGCCGGAAACGGCGTTTGTGGACCCGTTTTTCGTGGACCGCACGCTGGTATTGATCTGCAACATCTGCGACCCGATTACCGGCGAGGATTACACGCGCGACCCCCGCAATATCGCCCGCAAGGCGGAAGCTTATCTCAAGAGCACCGGCCTGGCCGATACCGGGTACATCGGGCCCGAGGCGGAATTCTTTATTTTTGATGATGTGCGCTTCGATCAAAATGCGCACGAGGGTTATTACCACATTGACTCGAACGAAGGGCAATGGAACAGCGGCCGGATTGAAAACCCCAATTCGGGCTACAAAATCCGGTACAAGGAAGGCTATTTCCCCGTGCCCCCGACGGACACGCTCCAGGATATCCGCAGTGAAATGATGCTGACCCTGGAACGGATCGGCATTCCCATTGAGGCCCAGCATCACGAAGTGGCCACGGGGGGCCAATGCGAGATTGATATGCGCTTTGGGCCCCTGGTGCTCATGGCCGACGCCATGCTTAAGTACAAATATATAATCAAGAACGTGGCGCGTAAATATAACAAAACGGCGACCTTTATGCCCAAGCCGCTCTTCGGCGACAACGGCAGTGGCATGCACGTGAACCTTTCGCTGTGGAAAGGGGATAAGAATTTATTTGCCGGCGAGGGCTACGCGGGCATGTCGGAAACCGCCATGTATGCGATCGGCGGAATTCTGAAGCATGCGCCGGCGCTCCTGGCATTTACCAGCCCAACGACCAACAGCTATAAGCGGCTGGTTCCAGGTTACGAGGCGCCCGTCAACCTGGCCTATTCCCGGCGGAACCGGAGCGCCGCCGTGCGCATTCCCATGTATTCGACGTCGCCCAAGGCCAAGCGCATCGAGTTTCGCTGTCCGGATCCGAGCTGTAATCCGTACCTGGCCTTCTCGGCCATCCTGATGGCCGCGGTGGACGGGATCCTCAACAAGGTGGATCCGGGCGAACCGCTGGATAAGGATATTTACGACCTGCCGCCGGAAGAGCTGGCCAAGGTACCGCAGACTCCCGGATCATTGCGCGACGCGCTGATGGCCCTGGAAAAAGATCACGCCTTCCTGCTGAAGAACGATGTCTTCACCCAGGACGTCATCGAAACCTGGATTGATTACAAGATGAAGAATGAGGTCCTGGCCCTGGACCTGCGGCCGCACCCGTGGGAGTTCGCGCTGTATTACGACATCTGAGCAAACGACTCAACGTTCCAGACTGCCTTGCTCCAGAAACAGCAACGCGCACCGGGCCAGCATGGCCGCACCCGTGGATAGAATGCGGTCGTCAAAATCGAACCGGCAGTGATGATACGCCGGCTGGGCCGGATCCTTTTGTACCCCCAGTTCCATGAATGCGCCCGGCACTTTCTGCGTGTAAAGCGAAAAATCTTCGCCGCCCATCGTAAGGATATTAGCGCCCACCGGCACCTTCAGCGCGCGCCCCGCGGCACGGACGATCTCAACCAGCCTGGCATCGTTACACATGGCCGGATGTCCCTTCCGATAGACAAGATCGCACCGCCCCCCATGTGTCCCGGAAATCCCCTTCACCACCGCGCGCATGCGCCGGATAATCTCAGCTTGAACCCGTACATCGTACGTGCGCACGGTACCCATTATTTCCGCCGTACTTGGGATGACATTGAATGCTGTGCCGGCATGCAGGGAACAGACTGAGATCACCCTGACATCCGGACCTGCAAGATTGCGTTCAATCCCCTGGATCCCGCTGTATATCTGGTGGGCAATCAGGATCGGATCGGTGCAATTTTCCGGCTGGGCGCCATGTCCGCCCTTCCCATGCACCGTGATGGTGAACACATCGGCCGCGGCCATGATGGGCCCGGCGCTGGCCCCGATTACGCCGTAGTGGATTTTCGGGCTGACGTGCATGCCAAAGATTGCTTCCACGTCCGGGTCATTGAGCGCACCGGCACGGATCATGGCCCGCGCGCCGCTGCGGTTAATCAGTTCCTCCGCCGGCTGGAAGATGAACTTGACGGCGCCCGGAATCCGGGCCTGGATTTTTTTCAGGATCATGGCAGCGCCCAGGCACACGGCCACGTGGCCATCGTGCCCGCAGGCATGCATGACGCCCGGGGTTTGCGATTTGTAGGAAACCTGGTTGGCCTCGGTAATCGGGAGGGCATCCATGTCCGCGCGCAACGCCACCGCCCGAGAGGTCTGCCGCCCGCCTTGCAACACACCGACAACCCCGGTTTTCGCCACACCGGACTGCACGCGATCCAACCCCACGGACTTTAGGATTTCCACAATTTTACGGCTGGTCCGCTGTTCCTGGAAGCCTAATTCGGGATGCTGATGAATGTCGCGCCGAATGGCAATCAATGTTTTGCTCAGCCCACGCGCCGCACGATTGATTTCAGCATCGATGGACATGGATGGGGGCTCCTTCCTGTCAACCAGCACGCCGTTTTATCAGGCCGGCAGGTCGGTAATGGTTTTGGTCAAGGACGGGCAATCCTGCACGTTATTCAGTTTGGCCTCGGGATGGATGCGCTTAACCAGTCCCGACAGCACGCGGCCCGGCCCGCACTCGATATAGCGCATCACACCCTGCTGTTGGAGAGTCTGCACGCAGGCAACCCACTGGACCGGCGAGGTTACCTGGAGCACCATCTGGCGCCGAATGTCATCGGGGATTCCATGCGGCTGACCGGTCACATTGGATATCACCGGTAAGCAGGGCGGGCGAATGGGCAGGTCGCGAATGAACGCTTCCAGGCGCTGGGCGGCTGAAGCCATCAGCGAGGAATGGTAGGCGCCGGCCACGTTCAGCATGATGGCGCGTTTGGCGCCGGCTTCCTTAACCAGTTTTTCGGCCGCCTGAATGCCCGCGCGTACCCCGGAAAGCACGGTTTGCTCGGGCGAATTATAGTTGGCGATCTCGACGCCGGCGGCCGCCGCAACCGCTTTAAGTTTCGCCGCCTCAAGCCCGATGACGCTCAGCATGGCGCCTTCGCGCTCCTCGCAGGCTTCCTGTATGAACCGGCCGCGGGCTTCCAGAATACGCAGGGCCTCTTCGAATGAAACGGCTTCCGCCAGCCAGAGCGCCGCCCATTCACCCAGGCTCAGCCCCGCCGTTGACTGGATGGCAAGGGAATTCCGTTCGCGCCGCAGGGCTTGCCAACAGGCCGCACTGGTTACAAAAATCGCCGGCTGGCAATGGTTGGACTTGACCAATTCGCTTTCCGGCCCTTCCCAGCAAATCTTGGCCAGATCGTAACCCAGAATTTCATTGGCCCTTGTGTAGAGCTCCTTGCATTCCGGATAGGCTTCGGCCAGGTCGCGGCCCATGCCGACCGCTTGCGCACCCTGCCCGGCAAAAAGGATTGCATTCATAAATAAATCGGTTCTTCGTTCGTCGTTCCTGGTTCTTCGTTTCTGATTTATGGACACTTATCTGAAAATAAAGCACCCAAAAATAGGAACCAAGCGGGGGCGCAGGGTCAAACCATAAAATAGAAACTAATCGATTAGTTTGTCACTAATATTTTACTTTACGGTTTGACCCTGATTCTTCCCCTGACCTTCGACAACCCTTATTCTTCATATCCCACAACAAAATTGCAACCGTTATTTTTTCTATTTGAAGGTTTGATATGCTTCTTGGGAAATCAATCTCCGTTAGCGGAAATTGATGCCTCGATTTTTTTCGGTGCCAGCCGCCAAAGGGCGTTCGTGGTGCAGGCCAAGACCTTGCCCTCATGAACCCGCAACATGATAGGAGCGAGTGCATTTTCTTCAGGGCATGCATGCGGCGTGTTGCTCAAGGGCTGGCCTCTGGATACTCGTTGCCACGAATAGTACAGTTCGCCATCCAGAACGGCCACAGCATTCACAGGACGTGACCACCTGTTTATAATTATATCCTGTTCCGACATACCGAAGGAGCTCAGGTCAAAGCCGGTGAGCGCATTAGAAGCCGGGGCCCAGGCCTTCGCATCCATATCTCTGCCCCCCTGGGGTATGAGGACTATCTCTGACGTCAAGCGCCTGGGCTGGCCTAACGATTCAGATGGAAGCGGACTTATAACGGTGAGCCCCGGCACAATGAGGGAGATCCGTTCCGTGTTAAGGTCAAGGGCCATGAGACAAGTATTATGATAACTCATGCGGGAATGCACGGGAAACACCAATCGCTGTTTTGCTTCGTCCATATAGAATCCCGAAATGAGATAAGGGCCGCAGTTGTCCAGTGGCGATTTCACCTCGCTTCTGGCGCCGGCGGCAAGGATCACCGGATGCCTTCCGTCCATGTCACAGCGGATCAGTAGCCCTTCTCGGGTGCTCTCACTGTCAGACAGGTTTCGGTTGCATCCGAGGTAAAGCCGGCCGTTGGCTTCCTGCGCAGAGACAATGCGGGTTTGCGGTAAAAATACCTCGGAACGAATCACCTGGACAGGTCCGCCTTCCCGTGGAAAAACAAGGAGCCCCTCCGCCTCCACGAGGCAACATGCCTGTTTCCCGATAGCGATTTCAGAGTTTCCCGGCCTGGATCCCAATTCCGCTTCAATCGCACTGACCCGTTCGACATCATTGGTTACAACGTTGATCCGGTACAGTTCGTATTTTGAAGGTTTCTGGAATTGACTTATCAGGTAGATCCATTTTCCGTCCAACTCAGCGCTCCGGATGAAAGCGCCTTGGGGTACTGTAAAGAGGCGATCGGTGCACTGCCACCACGCTGGCGTTTCACGAAGAGGATGCGGCTTTATATAACCCGGAATATCCCTCTCATATTTCCGGCAATATTGACTATTGAGCTTCTCGGCAAAATAGTCTTTGTCGTTATCAACTCCCCCAAAGCTCCACTTCTCTTCATTATAACACATTAACCTTTTCCCTTGCTCCCATTTGAATTCAGGGGCTTTCATTTGAGCATACCCTCGTTCCAGATACTCGCCGGGGTGATTGGATCCTTCCCCGTCCCTTTCGTCCAGGAGCAACCACAAATTTGGGGCAAAAACCTTCTTTTTTTCCACCAAAGCACCCAGACGTCGAAGCTCAGAAATGGCGATGCGTTTGTGAGGCGAAGAGAACACAGGGCAGGAATACGAAACAATGGAAACCAGATAAGCAACAGCTCCGGGCCCGCGATCGGCTGCCATGTCTACAGCGGCATGAAAATGATGCTTGAAATTGTCTTCCGCATCCGGAAAAGCGTTGGAGAAAACCAAAGCAAATTCAAAAGCACGGGTGTGCCCCAGCAAGGCCCCCTTTTCGGCGTAACCCTCGTAATACTGCATCAACCTTCGCTTCCCGATCATTGATAAGTTCGCTACTTTATTGGAATCGATCAGGTAAAGGAATTCTGTAATCGGGATGCGTGCTTCAAGCCAGACATCGGCGGTTTCGGCCCAAAGGTCGATAAAGTCGCATTTGTCGGCCATGTACACATTGTCGGCGTAGTATTCCTCCCACAGGGGCTTATACCGACGGCGCAATTGAGCAAGCTGATCAGCCATGGTCGGGTCAAGAGCGTGTTGGCAAGCAATCAACGTACGCAGTGCCATTGCAATCTCACTAAAACTGGGTGGTCTGTACTGCGCTTTCAGCCATCCCTCTCTGAATGTCATGTCCCGATCAAGGAGATTGAGCATCTCAGAATACGCGTTCGTTTGGGCGAGCCGTATCACCACGCCTTCTATCGCATTGCACAGCATGTTCTGCTTGGGGAGATCAGCCGGCGACAAAGCCACAGCGCTCTCTGCAACGGTTCTTGCTTCTTCCCACCGATCGTTTGCCATAAGGCGTTTACACTCGGCAATCAATCGGTCTGATTCGCCTTTTCTCGATTCCGTAACCGAAACTATATCGTGAAGATGAAGCTCGCTCACGATCGCCCGGCATAGATTAAGCACCAGGCTGGCGATATCCTCGTCCCTGCCGTCAACCGTTACGACAGCCGTGTTCTTGCGGGTAACGTCTTCCAGCGATGCACGAATGGTGATTCCATCTTCTTGCCGCGTAAGGTCCAGCTCAATGAGCACGGCCGATACCAGCAATCGGTCGCGACGGTCACCGGTCAATACTGATTCCTTGTTCACACGATCCAGGCGTTTTCGCTCCAACACCGCCACATCCGGCGACCGGAGCAGTTGACGCTCCAAGATTGTCCCTATACAGGCCGCAATCCCGCTTCTTTGCGGAGGCAGATCCACGTTTCTGACACTGAGAAGCGAAACGGTACGGCATGGTTTTTTCTCGCTTCCTCCGCGCCATTTGCCTACAGCGACGGACAACGATACCGTGGCTATCCTTGCCACCTCGTCCATTTGACTCTTCTGAGGCAATGTATCATCACAAAGCCGAACACCAGTGACCCCATCGAATATCACAAGGGACGTCACCTCGGTGTTTCCGTTGGTCAGGATCTCGTGGTGCAGTTCCGCAAAGATGTCGCATTGGAGCAATTGGCCGGCTTTCAGAGCGTCATCTGTGGAGAGGAAGCCGGAAAGGGCAAGGTTGTGCTCAGCGAGGATCTTTTGCACGTTGGCGCGGTCAAGGAGAACGACACTGCTATCCTTGGACAGCGCCGACTCCATCAGCGCCACGATCACCCCTGCCTGGTCATCCCCGGACGGGCAAAGGGCCAGTCGGGGGTTCGAGGTATCGTTGGTCGAGGGTAACGGTTGCGCGTTTGTAATTCCCATCTCCAAGAGGATCATTAATGAGAATAAAAATCTTGCGTTCCGTGAATTCATGATTTTGAATGTCTGGCGCCGAAATGCAAAGGCACGCATACGGTCCCATTGCCATTGCCTTCAAAAATGATATTCGGGCTTATAATCTCAAACCCAATGCGTTATCAAGATTGGAATCATCAATCGTCCGAAATAGTTATTCTAACAAGCCGATTGTATCTTTCCCCCATACGATTAATCCAAAAGAAGAAGCGAACGCTCCAAATGGCTGAACGCCGCCAAGCAATCTCTCATCATAGACTTTCATAGTTTCGGCGCCATCCCCCTGATTCTTGCTGGCCAGCCCTAACCCTGCTTGATTGATGAGGAACCAGACCTTGTTATCATAAAACGCCGTGTGATCTATGTATTGAGCCGGGGCGCCACCTGAACTATCATAAAAAGAAGCAAATTGTTTATCATACCGTATACAATTTGGATTGCGCATGTAGACTTCACTCAGCCGAGGCGGCCAGGATCCGGCCAATATAATCTGTAAAATTTCTGTTTTTGGGTCAAAAAAGCCACATATGCCTTCACTAAGTCGCAAACCTCCGCTTAAATACCATTCTGTGCCGCCAACGTGTAATTTTTCGCCAACTGAAATAATCTGGGTAAGAGCATCTGTATCCATTTCATACTTCCATAATCCGCCCGCCTCTCCACTTGCTATAAAAAAGAGTTTATTCTCATAATTATTAATATCTCTAATCGCGTATGGCGGGCTATTGTCAAGCGGGCATTTTCCTTCCCGCGCCCTGCTGTTGGCCAGCATTTTCATCTCTCTGGTGGTTAAATCATATACACCGAATCCGCCTCCATCTTTCCCCCCAAAACCAAGATACAGTTTATTCCCAAGAACAAAAATGCCGGTGACATTATTCCCAGAAAGTTTTTCTTTGGTTGTAAGTACTTTATAGGCGCAATTTTTCCCAGGCATTGTTTTTTCTATATCAAAGAAGATTATGCCCGTACCCGGCACTGCCATATAGACAATGTTACTACTAACACTCAAACCTGCAATTTGATTAAAACTATCAAAACCCAACCCTTCCCAATAATGATAAATATTAAACATGTTATTGCGTATTTTGAAATACCATCGTTTATTAACTTCTTTCTTGACCGGATCAACCCTCAATAAAACGCAATCAATATTTTCAGACTGTCTCGTTGTCCCAAGGCATATCCACAATGCATTTTCCTGAAAGGTAATAAAACTTGGAAGATAATAATGGCCAGCATTATGTATTTCTTCAGTCTTAATTAGATCATCGTTATATTTATAAAGAATCTTGCATGTTAAGGCTGTTGTACCTGTTTTTGGCCGCAATTCCGGGTGATTTGCATACAGCCTGGTTAGTCCACCTTCCAAAGCAAATAAATTATTGCTTTTGCCATGACCAAGCACCTTCAACTCATTGACAACAGCTATAGTGAGATCTCTGAGATTTTCTTTACGGCCATGTTGAACTATCAGCCGATTAACTAAAACACAACCTGCCCAGAAACTATCAAGGGTAATGTAGTCATGTTTTTGTATCAGGGGGGTCAATAATTGTTGAAGCGCTTCAAATTGAAACTCTTCCGTCTCAGGCAATCTAATTGAATTAATCGTGCATAATTCAGCGAAAGTAGCCCGCAGCCATACTTTAACGTCTTCTGGTTCGTCAGGATATTTAAAATCATCAAATATAAAGCTTAAGCAGTTTTCGAGTGTTTCCTCGTTGGGGTTATGTTTATAATAGGCCAAATGGGCCAGATACAGCAACCAAGTACGCGGCGTTTCAAATTGAACCTCTTTCGGAAATTTACCGGGGAAAGGACAGGATAACCTCCAAAGATTGTCTCCTAGCCATGCTTTAACGTCTTCCGGTTTGTCAGGATATTTAAAATCATTAATTATGTTTAAACATTTTGCGAGCGTTTCCTCGCTGGGTTCGTTTTCAAATGAGGCCAAATCCGCCATATACGCAAACCAGACACGATTACTTGATAAATATGGACGGAGCATTTTTCTGAAAGCGGACTTTTGTTCTTCCAGACTCCAAGGACAACCTTTATACAAGGGATGATACATGCTTGTCATGACAAAATACAGGGAATCCATTGCCACCCTCAGGGAAATATCACCACGGTCAACAAGTTCCATAACATTGACGATATGCCTGCGATAAATCCCGATCGCATCATCAAGGGATGAGCACACGACCGGCGCCCATTGGGCAGGCATGAAATGGCGCCACGCTTCTGAGCCTGACTTTGTTGTACTCCAAATTGTTACGCAGAAATCAAAAGCCTCTTTACGAAGCGACTTCATATCAGGATTTTCACCTGGTTCCGCCATTCGGTTGCCGATCAAAAAACCCATCAGGTCCGACATGCGCCAATTATCTTCAGGCGAGGTAAATCCCGAGGCATAATTTAAACACATCAAATTCATGAACCGCCTGGCATTTTTCTCGTTTAGACTCAGCGCCAATATATCAATAAGCTTTTTTCTTGTTGCCGTTTGGTTTCGGTCAAGGGCCAATGCCGTCTCCAGCAATGCAATCCCGGCCGGATCATTATGTCCGATCAGCAGCATTCCTTCCCTGCGAAAACGTTCGGCTTCTTTTTTTATATCCCAACTGCCCTTGGGCGGAGCATCCGCGACTGTTTTGACCAGCCAGACAGCCACCTCTTCTGCCAGCGCCGGCAACTTCTCCGTATTGCCCTTTATTTTAAGATCTTCGGCCAACTTGCCATCAACCTGTTTGAGCCGCAGATTCAAACTAAAACCATATTCATCCTTAGTTGAGACTTGCTTCACCTCCCCTTCTAAAAGCGCCATTGAGCCGAGAAATTTAGTATCAGTCCCTTTGGCGAAAAGCTTTTCTTCCAATACCAGATTAAGGTCTTCTCGCTCTAAAACAATAATCCTTGGTTCCTGAGAAAGTCTGGAGGAAATAAATCCGGGCAAGCTGATTTCCAGATAGTTTAATGCAGAAGATAGATCAACATTTCTGATGCCCAGAATCCCAACCAGGATTTCATCCTCCGGCCGGATAAGAAGCTTTGAGGAGGCGGAAGACAGGAGCGGAACAATCTCGTCGGCTATACGGGCGACTGCTTCTCTTTTCCATTCAGCTAATGTATCCAAAAGCCTTAATCCATATCTGGTATCTACCAACCGGACGCGCACAAGTTTGGCGTCATCAGATAAGGAAAGAAAGACCAGTCCATCAGCTCCAAGAAGGTGACCCAACTTTAAGGTGTTTTCTCTATTGACAAACTGAGCGGCTGACAACTCCAGCTCTTTGAGGATGGCATCTATTTCTTTGCGTTCCACCAGATTGAGATTTGCCTCGCGACTGAGCCTTGCCGTCAAAAGCGCTTCAAGATCCGGAAGCCTCCCTTCCGTTGTGTCTATAACCGCAATAACCGCATTGTTGGAAACTCCTGTAGCCTCTGCAGTAATAATATTGGCTTGGCTACATGCAATAAAAAGACAAATAAGAACAGATGTTGAGATTCGCATACTTAACCGTTAATGTAAATTTCTGGTATGGTTCAAAACATACCAGTATAGAGGAACGCATGCGCCATGGCATTAGGCTGTTATCAGTTTTGAACCATGCCAATTTCTTATCTTTTTATTTTACGAGCTTTGGCAACAGGCGTTCGGCGATGTCGGCGGCGGCTTTCTGAAGCGCGGCTTTGCCGGCAATCTGCTCGGTCAGATCAACGACCATGGTGGTCTGGCGGTCTGTGGCAATGATTTTGCCCGTAGCTTGATCAACGGCTTTCACCTCCAGGCGCGCCTTGACGCTGACCAAATTACCATGGCGCATGGCAAATTCGCTGAAGCCTTCCCCTTCCAGCGTGATGTCGGCTTTCTTGGCATCCCCGGTCTTATCAAGCACCTCGAAACCCGTCTCCTTGCAGAACAAAGTCAATTCCGTCTCCACCGCCGGATCGATCGTGGCCTGTCCAACATGGCGCTCACGGACATTAATCGTCATAATAGGCCGTTTGGCATCGCCCAGTTGCTTTTTCAGGGCGGCTATGCGATCTTCCATTTTAACTTCTTTGGCCACCAGCTTGTCGGCTTCCTTGGTAATAATGTCCGCCACCTGTTTCGCCAATTGTTCAACCAAGGGCGCAAGATCGTCGCTCGATTTTCCCTGCACGGACGCGCCCAACACGCGGCTGGTTTCAGTACCGATGATCTTGGCGATCACATAGAGTGTTTTATCCGCGTCGATCACGGACCCAGTCACTAATATCTTGGCGCCGGTCAATTTGCCGATCTGCACGGCCTGGTCCGGAGTCACGATACCAGAAAGGTTGAGCTCGTGTTCCTGGAGCGTTTTCTGCAGGTCCGTCCGGTCCACCAAGTACAATGCCGGATTTGCCGCCAGGGACGCGAAAAGAATATCCGCCGCCTTGGCACCATAGTCCTTGACGCCTGCTCCGCGTTCCTGGAACGTAAAAATAGCTGTCGGATAGACCACAGACGTCTTGTCCGTCTGTGCTTTGGGCTGTTCCTCCGCGCCTGACGCCATTATGCCGGTCATCATCAACGCCATGGCCATCCCGATAAATCCTTTCCGCTGTTTCATAACACGCCTCCTTTTGGTTTGTGATTCTACTCTTTTCCGAATGTCAGATATTCCAAAATCTTGGTTAAGAGAAATCCAGGCGCGGGACCGGTTTCCCATTTTTCGACAATGGCGAAATGGCACAGGATAAACATCCCGTGGGGATCATTAAACGACATTTCCAGCCAAGACCAGTTGGCACCGCCTTTTTCCACTTCTCCTACGACCGCGCCGCGCGCGCTTCGCATCGCCATCGTGCTGAAGGCAATCACGCCATCCGGCGGCCAGGCGACCGCGTCGAGCCGCTTATCCAGCCTGGTGATTATTTCATTGCGATGGAACGTCATGCTTCGAGGATCTGGCATTTCACTCTCGCCAGTCCCGGGCAGATTGAAGGTTCCCCTGGACGGCGCCAGGCACAACACCGGCGTCCCCCTGGCGGCGGCTTTGAGCAATAGACCTGACAGACCCTTAAAGTCATTGAACGATATCCCCTCCCCCACAATGATGATTCCGTCTTTCACCTCGGCCAGCGCTTCAATGTTAGCCACGCGCTGAAAGGGAATGCCAGCTTTATCAAAAAAGCCCGCGGTTCTCTTTTCAGGATCGAATAACCGAATATCGAGTTTCTTGAGCCATTCCGCGCGGCCGGCAAAAGGATCTGGCGGAAAAATCCGGATGGTCTTTTCCAGTGTTGCCGCCGCTTCCAATGCGCCATTTTCAAGCACCGACACTGACAACATCGTGTTTAGAATAACTCCGTCCTTCACCTCCGGCACGGGAAGGATAATTTCCACGTTCTCCGGCCGGTTGGGCACCAAGCTGACCTCGCGCTCCTGCCGCACGATGGTTTTGCCGCCCGCCGCGTAGCGCCAGACTACGCGCCCCTGGGTCGCTTCCCGGTTGTTGATTACTACATGAAAAACCGCTTCCTTGCCTCCGAAAACGTCGTTCCAAGGTTCTTGAATGACTAGGGACAGCTTAGGAGCGGCTTGTATCGCGGTGCATACCAGCAAGAATCCCATCATCAGACGGAGCGCAGTCATGTTATGAATTCCGCTCGGGTTTCATATTGCCACAGCGGTGACACCGTGGCCATCGGAAGAATCCACGCCCTCACGGGCGCGGCTACCCCGGATTAAAATTCCTATGCATTGAAATAACGCGCCGCGAACGAGGAACCAAGAACGGGCAACGATTTAGTTCGTCACCACAGGTTGCTGGCATTGGTTGAAAACCGGCGTTTCTGGGCGTTTGACACGTTTGCCGATTTCGCGTTGGCACGCGGGGCTGGCTCCGGCTTGCGCCACTCCAACAGGGTGGCGCCCGAGGTAAATCCGCCGCCAAAGGCCATCATCAGGACGATGGCACCGTGCTTGATAAACCCCGCACGGACCGCTTCATCCAGCGCGACGGGAATCGAGGCGGCCGACATGTTGCCGGTGCGATCAAGGTTAATGTAATATTTTTCCATGGGCGATCCCAGACGCTCGCCGATCGCCCGGATAATGCGCATGTTGGCCTGGTGTGGAATGACGCAATCCACGTCATCCATCGTCATGTTGGCTTTCTTCAGCGCTCCCTTGGCAGCACTCAACATGGAACCGACCGCGTACTTGAAAACTTCCTTGCCGGCCATTTTCAGAAAGTGGAGGCGGTCTTTGACCGTTTGGGCTGTGGCCGGATTGCGACTACCGCCGCCTGGCATACTGAGCAGGTGACCCAGGTTGCCGTCCGAGGCCATGGCCGTGGCAATAATGCCGCGCACACCGGGCCGACTGCGAATGATCGCGGCGCCGGCGCCATCGCCAAACAGGACACAGGTGGCACGGTCTTCCCAGTCTGTGATGGCGCTCAATTTATCGGCACCGATAACGAGCGCCGTCGTAATGGCGCCCGAGCCCACATACTGCCGGGCCGTTTCCAGCGCGAACAGGAATCCAGAGCAGGCGGCCTCGAGGTCAAAGCAAACGGCTTTGCTGGCGCCGATGGCCTTTTGCACAAAGCAGGCGGTGCTGGGAAAAAACATGTCCGGCGTTACCGTGGCCACGATGATCATATCCAGGTCCTCAGCCGTCAAGCCGGCCTGGCGGAGCGCCCGTTGGGCGGCTTCGGCGGCCAGGTCGGAGGTGGCTTGATCGGCGGCGGCAATATGACGTTGCTTGATGCCGGTGCGCGTCGTAATCCATTCATCGGTCGTATCCATCACCTTGGCAAGATCCGCATTGGTCAAGACACGCTTGGGCAGATAAGAACCGGTACCGATGATGGATACCGATCTCAGCGTCTTGGGCACACTTTCGTTAGCAACGGACTTAGTTTTCATAAGGCACCGCCGATCGTCTGGGTAATCAACTCGTTGATCCGGTAGTTGACGGAATCCCGCGCCACACGGATGGCATGGTAGATGGCGCACGCACTGGACGCACCATGCGAAATGATGCACACCCCGTTCACTCCCAAGAGCGGAGCGCCACCACTGAGATCCGGGTCAATCCGCTTTTTCATGTCCTTGAGCGCCCTGGTCAGCAACAGCGCGCCCAGGACGCGGACTGGCGAGCGGCTGAACTCCTGTCTGATCCAATGCCCCACGGCATGCGCCACGCTTTCACTCGTCTTCAGGATCACGTTGCCCACGAACCCGTCGCAGACGGCCACATCCACGTGGCCCTTGTAGAGGTCATGGCCTTCAATATTACCATAAAAATTGAGCCCGGATTCGCTGATCAGGCGAAACGCCTCCTTAGTAATCTCGTTGCCCTTGGACTCCTCCGTCCCGACGCTCATCAAACCGACGCGGGGATTGGGACACCCGAGAATTTTCTGCGCGTAGATATGACCCATAACGGCAAACTGGAGCATCAGCCGCGCGGAGCAATCGGTATTCGCACCGGCATCAATCAGCACAAAGGGCTTTTCCGGCGTCGGCATGACCGTGGCAATAGCGGGACGATCAATTCCCGGCAGGGTGCGCAATTTCAGCGTGGCGGCCACCACCACGGCGCCCGTATTGCCGGCGGAAATCATTGCGTTTGCATCGCCTTTTTTGACCAGATCAACAGCACGGCTGATGGAATTGTCTTTCTTGCGGCGGATGGCGTTGGCCGGGCTTTCCTCCATACCCACGACTTCCGTGGCATGCAGAATGTCCAGAATGCCGGGAATCGTCCCACAGGCCGCGTATTCCCGGCGGATGGCCGCCTCATCGCCGACCAGCGTGATCTTATCCAAGCCCGGCAAGGACTTCGCCGCCTCGACCGCTCCTCGGACAATCTCACGGGGCGCAAAATCCCCGCCCATGGCATCTACGGCAATATGCATAAGCAGTTACTTGGCAACGATGGTCAGGACCTGTCGTCCCTTGTAGTGACCACACGAAGGACACACCCGGTGCGGCTGACGCGGTTCACCGCAGTTAGCGCAAGCCTGCGTCGCCGTCAGGGTTTCTTTATACGTGCAGGACCGTTTGCGGGTGCGAATCCTGCTTTTTGACGTTTTTCTTTTCGGTACCGCCATCGGATTTCTCCCCCCGATCCGCGCGTAAGCGCGACGATCGGGAATGGTTTATGGTTTA
>VSJD01000356.1 GCA_008636095.1 Kiritimatiellota bacterium
GCCGGGCGCGACCTGGAAGGCGTGCGCCGTTGTATGCTCGCGGCTGTGGCGCAAGCCCAGGGCAACGGTTGCGCGCCCGGTGTGTTGGGGGTCTGCATCGGTGGCGACCGCGCCACCGGGGCCGAATGCGCCAAGCGCCAGTTCCTGCGGCCGTTAAACGATCACGCCCCGGAAGCGCGCCTGGCCGCGCTGGAACGGCAAGTGCTCCAGGATGCGCAAAAGCTTGGCATCGGACCTATGGGATTTGGTGGGGCGACCACACTTCTGGGCGTCAAGATCGGCGCTCTGGCCCGCTTGCCGGCATGTTACTTTGTGAGCGTGGCTTACATGTGCTGGGCGTTTCGACGGCGGGGCATCGTGCTGGATGCCGCCGGCCGTGTCGTGCGGCAATTGTATAACTGATGACGGACTAAGAGGACTGTGGGCTGTAGACTGTAGCCTGAGGACAGAGAACAGATGGCGGAAAATCAGAAATCGAAAATGCCTACGACGTTGACATATCCCTTCACCCGAAAAGAAATCCGAAAATTGAAAGTTGGCGAGCGGGTGCTCCTATCCGGGCGAATTTTCACCGGCCGTGACCGTCTGCACAAATTTATGGCGGAAGGCGGGCGCACGTCGATCTCCTTGAAGAACGGCGCCATCTATCATTGCGGCCCGGTGGTAATCCGGGAAAAGGCAAAATGGTCTGTGCGTGCCGCCGGGCCGACCACTTCCATCCGCGAAGAGCCTTACATGGCCGCTATCATCAAGCAACATGGTCTGACTGTAATTATCGGCAAGGGCGGAATGGGTGAAGGCACGCTTCAGGCCTGCCGCCGCTACGGATGCGTTTACCTCCACGCCGTGGGCGGCGCTGCCCAGGTGCTGGCCGACACGGTGAAAAATGTTAGCGGTGTATATTTCCGTGACACATTTGGACCGACGGAAGCCCTGTGGGAACTGGAGGTTGCCGATTTTCCCTGCCTGGTGACGATGGATGCGCACGGCCACAGTTTGCATGCGGCGATTGCCAAACGATCAGAAGCAAGAATATAAACATTCCACAAGGAGAAAAATCAATGCATGTCCGGGAACGGTTCCTGAAAACCCTGCAATTCGATCATCCCGACAAAGTGCCGCTCGAACCCGGGGGAGGGCGTGAATCCACGCTTGCGCGCTGGCATCGGGAAGGTCTGCCGGAAACGGTGACTAATGTGTCGGAATATGCCTATCGCTGTGCTGGCGGACGGCAGGCATGGCCTCAAGGGGGCGCAGGCTTCCCTGTGCAAGAGCGCATGATCCCGCTATTTGAAGAAAAAGTCATCGAGCGCCGGACCAATTCTCAAGTCGTGCAGGACTGGAAGGGAAATATCTGCGAGATAGGCCTGGAATTCACAGTGGACTATCTCCGGAATGCGACGGATTTCGTTACTCGCCGCTGGATCAAATGCCCCGTCGAAACACGGGCGGACTGGGAAGACATGCAACGCCGCTACAATTCGGATGATCCGGCGCGGTATCCGGCGGAAGCGGTGACCTTGGGTCGGCAACTGGCCGGGCGCGAGCACGTGGTGGGCTTTTCGTTTTCCGGTCCGTTCTGGCAGTTGCGCGAGTGGCTGGGATTTGAACAACTTTGCGTTCTGTTCCATGACGATCCCGGCTGGGTCCGGGAGATGGTGGCCTTCTGGGAAGCGTATGTGGCGCGCTTGCTGGAAAACGCTTTCCGGTTCGTTCAGCCGGATTTTGTGCACCTGTCGGAAGACATGGCGTATAAAGAGCACGCCATGATTTCGCCGGCCATGACCCGCGAGTTTCTGTTGCCGGCTTATCAGCATTGGGGCGAAATCATACGGCGCAACCAGTGCCCGATTTACGCCATGGATTCCGACGGCCACGTGGGTGAGTTGCTCCCCATCTGGATCGAAGCCGGAATTAATGTTTGCGATCCCATGGAAGTGGCCGCTGGCAATAATATCTTGGAATATCGGAAGCGGTTTGGGAAGCAGATGGCCTTCCGTGGCGGCGTTGATAAACGGCTCATTGCCAAGGGTGGCGCCGCTATTGAGGGCGAAATCAAGCGCCTGATGCCGCTCATCCGCGACGGCGGCTATATTCCCAGTTGCGATCACGGGGTCCCTGCGGATGTGTCTTGGTCTGATTTTGTCTATTACACCAAACTCCTGGCCCAGGCCACGGGTTGGATGTGAAAGACGAAAGGCGAACGACAGGTGTCGGATGTAGCCGTTTACGCTGTTGGCCCACGGCGGAAACACCTAACGTCTAATCCAAAGTTGAAAATCAGGGATGTTTTAGGGAACAACCATGCGTATCATTTTCATGGGCTCAGCGGAGTTGGCGTGTCCGTGCCTGGACCGCCTGCTGGCTCATTCGGCTGACAAGGTTGTCGGCGTGGTGACCCAGCCGGATCGTCCCAAGGGGCGCTCGCTCCAAGTGGCGCCCTGTGCCGTGCACGCCCATGTGGCGACGCTGGGCATTCCCGTGTTGACGCCCGAGAATGTCAATACCCCCGACAGCGTGGCGGCTTTGTGTGCGCTGGCGCCGGACCTGATCATTGTGGTGGCCTACGGTCAATTCCTGAAGGCAGATATCCTTAACCTGCCACTGTGCGGACCAGTCAACGTACACGCCTCACTCCTGCCGAAATACCGCGGGGCGGCGCCCATCCAATGGGCCGTGGCCAATGGCGAAACCGAAACCGGCGTGACAACGATGTTCGTCAACGCACGCATGGATGCCGGCGACATCATTGACAGAATTGTGGAACCCATCCGGCCGGAGGATACCGCCGGCAGTCTGCATGATCGTCTGGCTCAATGCGGAGCGGAACTGCTGGCGCGCACGCTCGAGGCGCTTCGGCAAGGTTCGATCCGGCGCCGGCCGCAGAACGAAGCCGAGGCGACCCTTGCGCCGCGCATCAAAAAAGCCGATGGCCGCATGGACTGGCGTCTGCCGGCCACCCTGATCCATAACCGTGTGCGGGGTTTTAATCCCTGGCCGGGCTGTTTTTGTGAGCTTTTGCCTGTGGGCGTCGTGCGGGTTTTGAAATCGCGGGTGGAACCCGGCCGAAGCGAAGCGGTTGGCACTGTGCTGGAAGCCGCCGGCGAGGGGCCCTTGATTCAAACCGGTCAGGATGCCCTGCGGCTTCTGGAGGTCCAGCCGGAAGGCCGCAAAGTCATGTCCGGCGCCGCCTTCCTTCGCGGCCATCCGCTCACGATTGCCTCCCGCTGTAACACACCATCGGACTGATCCTGACCCGGCACAGCCCGCGTTTCGCGGGCAAAAGCTTTGGGTTGTGGGCAAGGCCCGCGTTAGGGCAATAATTATCAGATTGCATTTCTACGGGATAGTAAAGAGTGTGCCTTTGGGAACATATTCATAACACCCTATATCCACAATGCCGCTGAATTTGTCCAGTCGCCGATGCCCGTCCAGGTCAGCCGCACCGGTCATCCAACTCTGATATGTTCCTTTATTCACACAGGACGAATTCGCGGTCAGGCGATAATTCCCGGCGGCTGCCCCGACAAATAGCGGGTCAGAGTTGGTGTTCCCCGTTCCGGTCTGCACCGGCCCGGAACATGTATAACTGAAATTTGTCGTGCTACTTTCAAAATAAAAGTTACTGCTGGAATCTGTCGTTGTATTTCCCCAGACGATACAATTGGTCAGCGTCGCTGGGTTGCATGATAAGAAATATATCCCCCCGCCCTTGGATGCGCCGGAATTGTTTCCAGCAACCGTGCAACCGTTCAGCTTTATACTGGAACCCCACAAAAACACGGCCCCGCCGCACCAATTATTGGTATTCCCGGCAATCAGACAATTATTCGCTTCTGTGCCGCCGTACATCATAACGCCGCCGCCAAAACTTCGCAACCATTACTGACAACAACGCAGTTATTCATTTTAGACGACGCATCTAAATGCACTCCTCCGCCATACGCACTGCAAACATTATTGGATATTATGCAATTATTCAGCGGTCCACCGCCCCTCAATGCTGCACCACCGCCAAAATTCTTTCCGTGATTGTCCACTATCACGCAGTTACTTACACTACCCCCGTCGGATGCGACATAAATGCCGCCGGGGCCCGTATCATACTTGTCGACTCCATTCGTCATCGCATATCCATTGGTCAGTGTGAATCCAATCAAACTTGCGCCACCGGACAAATACACGCACCGTACCGCACCTGTTCCCAATCCTCCTTCGGGCGCGGGCGCGCCCTTGATGGACGTATCATTCGGGCCATTGACACTGCGCAAAATAATGGCCGTGGTTGCGCATACGCGGTTAGTCAATGCACAACTCGGCGTTATTTTCCCGTCGGTATCATACACGCCGTTGCTTACCAGCACGGTATTGCCGGTATCGGCCACATCTACCGCGTCCTGAATACTCACCGCCGCCGTTGCCCAATTCGTGTACTTCGACACGGGATTCGTGCCATACCTGTCAACGTAATTGGTCGCGGCGCCGGCCATTTGGATAAAGACCAAAACCGACACCAGCAATCCGGTAATCATCACATATAATCCATGCATTTTTCACCTCCTGTGTGGTAGGTTCCATTGATGAACCACGCAATCATGAGCCGGCACCGATATTTCGACGTTTGCGGCACTTTTCGCGTCAGACAGCGTAACGTGCTGGGAATTTCCAGAACGATTCAATATGAAAGTAATCACGCTTCCCTCCTGCTCCCATGAGATTGCACCGACGCCCCCGGTCTTTTCCAGAATACGCACCCGGTCCTCAAGTTTTCGGCCCTTGATAAAATAATCCTCATATTCGGCCAACAACGCGTTCGCCTCGCGGATCGGTTTGATCAATTGGTCGTCCATGCCCCATATCCCGTTAAACGACCAACCGAAACTACCGCTTTCGGCCACGTTCCTGATGATGTTGTTCTTGATATTGGGTAATTCGCGATAATGACGGTTCGCATCGTCGAGATTTCCCACATAAAAGTCATTTATATAGGGAAAGACCCCCAGCTGAATCAGCACGGGCGGCCGCGTTTGGTTTTCCTTCAACCCGGCCCGCAAAGCGATCTCCAAATTTTTAGTTAATTGCGGGGGATAAACCGCTTCACATCTTTGCATGGCAAAATCAATCAACGGCGCCGCCATGCCCCAATCAACCCCATAAGCCTGCCGGCTGTAATCGCCGGGCCCACCGCTGTAAATCGCGAAAGTGGCTTTTGAGTTGCCGGCCTTGGCGGCTTGGCGCGTCAATTGCCATAACTGCGCGTTCTGATGACAGCGGAAATCAACCCATTTGTCATACAAGGCTTCTGCACAACATTCCTCCACACTGGGCACATGATCCAATCCGGCATAAGCCTGAAAAGCACGCCGGCAACGCTCGCAAATACAGGCATGGGTATATTTACGCGGCTCATTGGCCGGCCGCGTTTTATTGCCCGGACGCGTTTTGACATAAGGCGCGGCACTGACCTCAAAATCATAGAACACGCCGTCCAATTTGTTGATTTCCACGCTCTTTTTAATCGCCTGGTAATAATAACCCAACCAGGCATTATCCTGCCCGGCGCCGGTGTTTGCGGCCGGAATGTCATGTTTTTCGCCTTCCAGGCAATGCGTCGGACAGATAAAAGGATAACCGTATGTGCTGAGGTCTGTCTTCCGATTTTGCGCGTCAATCGCCGTGAACTGTGGATTGACTTTAAGGTAATTTTCGGCGTTTTTTGCTTTATACATAAAGAACAAAAAAGACCTGACCCGCAGGCCGAGGCGTTTGGCTTCCAGCGCAATCGGCATTACCAATGATGCATCCGTCAAGGGCGCGTTATAAACCGGTTCTTTCATCTCCGGCTCAATGGCGTTCAAACCCCAGTCCCTGAGTTTTTCAAGGTACAGCTGCTGGATCCGCCAAATCTCATTTTTCAAACTGGATTCACAAATCCAAACCGACGCCTCAAGCTTTTTGGGGGCAAGCGGCTTGACGCCCGGGACTAAGCTTAATTCACCGGAACGATAAATCCTGCCGCGGCGGTCCTCAATGCGCCAAAGCATTTTTTCGGGGAACTTAGCGCGCGGATCCACATCAAAAATCATAGTCCTGAAATAACGAGGCACTGTTGCACAACGCTCCTTGCACGTCATGTCCGGGCCTTGAATGTTCTCCGCCCTCACTTCGCATTGAATTAAATATTTTCCGCCGGGCGCCAACGTCACTTTCTCATTGGCATTGGTCAGCCAGTAAGCAGAAAGCTTTCCCGACTCGAACTTAAAAGCAACCGGAGTTTCCGGTTTATAATCAAAAACGATTTGCCCGGTGGCCGCATCCTTGATCAGCATTTTTCGCAAAAACAATCCGCCGGACCAGCCCTTGTCGAGTTGTCCCCACTTAACCAAAAGCGGTATTACCTTTATCTCCATTTTAGCGGAAGACTCATTGCCATCAGATTTGCCAAGATTGCCAAAAGGCAGATATTTAAGAAACGCGTCATACCAGTGCGGCATGCTCAAATACCAGTCGGGAGCGTATATTTCCTTTTCAATAATCCGCCAGTCATACGAGCCGGAAAATTTCATGATCGGCCGATACCTGGTAAACTTAGGAGCAAAATCGCTTGTCATGCGGTAACAGAAAGCAAGCTCAGCGCCACCCATGGCAAGTTCCAGGTCAGGTTGAAACATAAACTCTATGCGCCTGGCACCGTTACAAACAACCTTGCGCGAACTTTCAGCAATAGAATCCAGACGCTGGAGCGCAACTACGGCGTTATCGTCCGTGTCAACCACTTGCAAAGGGCTTAAACGAATATGCCAAGGCAGATTAAGAACCAAACGATAGTCCTTTTCGGGAAAACCTTCTTCAAAATAAACGCGCGGGTGCAACATCATTTTGCCGCCGGGAAAGACTTCAATCAAATTTGCATAAAAAGGGCCCTTTAAATCCTGGCCGGCATCTTCGGCAAATGAAATTGCGGCCATCAGGGAGGCGCACCATGCCAAAGCCATGACCAGACTAACGCGGCATCTTTTCCCTAAAACTGATTGTTGTCGCATAAACATACCATCTCCTTTTATTCGCCAGCTAATTGCGAAACGCTTTCGTTTTACACGGATACTGTTCGCGGTCCGCAAACAGCAATTCTCATTATGGCATTTCGTCGTCAGCGAACATGTCATCCCGAGCGAAGTCGAGGGATCTCCATTTGCGCGCAACACGTTCGGCTGGAGATTCTTCGACTTCGCTACGCTCCACTCAGAATGACAGACCGATAGAACTCTGATGGCAGGGCGTGGCCATAATGAGAATTGCTGGTCCGTAAAATTATTTCTTTTCGGCAAGCGCCTTTAATTGCTATATTCATTTGCGTTTTTTCGGACGAAGGAAGTCAAATATTCCCGGCTTGCTTATGTGCAAGAGTACTACGTCATCAGGCGGCGCCTGGATTTTATATTCTCTGCTTTGTTCATGTTGCCTGGCGGCATAGAAATCATAAATTTCCGCGTCTGGCATGCTGGGAGGCGTTTTGATCGTTATTTCCTTCGTCTTTGGCGATTGGTTCAGGACAATATAAAGATATTCGTTCCCTTTTTTATAAACATGTATGTTTTCATCAGCAGCACCCGTAACAAATCCATCGTTTGGAATCTCATATTGTTCTTTTAGAAAACTCTCATAAGTCGCAATGCCGCGCGCGAATTCAGCAACCGCGGTCATGCCGACGCCGTTCAATTCTTCCGGGTGAAAGACATGCACACCGCCAAAACCGCCCTGAATCATCTGGCTGAACAGCCGGGCCTTTATATTCTGGTCGACATACTGATATTCATACAAATGGCTATCAAGCATAAGTCCGGGACACAGGGGATGGTTACCGATTAGTTTTCTCGTTTCCCTGATTATGGCCGGTTGCTCGCTATATCCCGCGGACGGCATATCAACAATATCCCGATAAAGAGCCCAATCCATGCCGTAGCGTTCGGGGGAAATTGCAGCGTAGCCGCTGTACACGGCACTTTTTATATCAGGATTTGCTTTTTTCGCGGTATCCGTCGTAAAATTATAAATCCTATAATTTCCCTGTACCTGGTGCCGGATTAATTCGTTCTTATACTTTTCATAAATTTCTTTTTCCGAAGGAATCTTATCTAACTTAAATTCCCTGGCAAAATTATCCCGGCATTTTTCACAAAGGCAGGAAGATTTAATTCCTGCTTCCATATCGTACATTATCCAGTCGTGAAGCACGGCCATATCTTCAATCCGCTTCTTTACCTCCGGCACAGACATAAAAGCTTCAGGACACATGGACTTATGCCATGCCGGCGGTTTATTGGTATTATTAACGAGCTGATATTCGGGATGTTGCGCCAGGATATCCGTAAAAGACGGGTCATGATTTCCGTATTGACCCCAAAGGGACTTAATATTGTTTTCCTTAAACTTTTTAACAATATCCTTAGTGTTTTTATATGCGGTTGCGCATGTTGTGCTGTTACTGCCTGCCCTAAAGTCAATGCCAAGCCAATTCACACCCATTAACTGGAAAGTTTTAAACATGCTTGCTGCTTCAGCATTGCTGTTGCGTTTCTCACGAAACACGGTCCATGTTCCTATCCCGATATTTTCAGGCTGCATTCCCTTTAAGGACGGCAGCACTGCGACATTGAATTCCCCGGGAACTTCATGCATCCCCCGGCCTGAAATATAGCACACCCCTTTCAGAGTTTTCTTTTCATGTGCTTCCGGAAATTCCGGCGAAATAATAAGAACGATAACGGGGAATCCGAAATTATATTTCAGTTTTGGCACCGGTTTTTTAAAGGCGAATGTATATTCAGTCGTCCCATTTTTGCTGTTTTTGGACAACGTGTGTTTGTAAATGTACCAAGTCCTGTTTTCAGGGTCATAAAGCGGGATATTCAATCCTTCAGGCAGAATAAGATGGCAGGTATAATCCGCCAACGGCTTTTCAAACGGAGAACCGATCCTGATCGCGGCGTACATCGGGGCTTTGTTCGCGACGTAGAGCGTGTTTTGTGTTAGCTGGGGAGCGAAAAGAGTATGGTTTTGTATTAAAGTATGTCTGAAAAACAAGCCGGACTGGACTTTCCCGCCTTTATACAGGTCCCATTTGGAATCATCAAAAGAAACCGAATTCCAGTCGTTTGCCTGCTTGTCGGAACAGAGCCATTCGTCCAGGGAAAACGAAATGCCGGCAATTGTAAATTTTCCGGTGGGGGTCGAAGCGGCTTCGCCCGATATTTTCAACGCCACCGTGTTTATATCATCTTCCAGTAATAACGGCATCCTGACCGAATCCCTGCCTGAAGCAACTGATTTCCCGTTGATAAAAATCTCAATTGTATTTCCGGGGCAGGCTATCTCGGCCAGCATTTCGGACGTCTTTGATTTGATGAACAACAAGGGGGTGCGGAATATTTCCTTTTTGCCGGCCAGAACAGTAAGTTGTCCGTTGCCATTGCTGTCAGGCTTTAAGTGAATGTTGATGTTCTGATTGGTTCCCGAGGCAATTGACAATTCATCCGACGAGCCTGATATTTTCAAAGCTTCCCTTGTTATGGCGGCAAGCCCTACTTCGGCGGAACCGGATTTTAGACTGATATTATTACACCGGATAACCGGTGCTTCCGGGCGGAAATGCAGGAAACCGAACGCTTTTAAGGTATGGAAGCCCGCTTCCGCAGGACTCCACGCGCCCGCTTCCTTCTTGGCCGGGTTATTGCGGTAGAAATTAGCCCGCCAGGTTTGCCCTTCCGGGTCTTTCACGCCCAAATCGGAAAGGGGAATCGCGATTTCAACCGTCCAGCTCTTTTCTTGTTTCGCGGCAACAGCTTGCAGGGATGCATTCCAGCCTGCGTCCGTCCCTTTCGCGTCATAGACGGTTCCATCCAGGTTGACGACCAACTGATAATAAGAATCGCCGGGCATCAGGAAAACCTCGATGGAATCATCGCCATAAACGGGGTCATCGCGCTTGTCGGCGGAAGGCTTGATTTTATCAAGCAGATTATAAACCGGGTCAAGATAGGACTGCTGGACCTCGGCGCCGATATACAGGTTTTCCTTGTCATAAGTTATAAAGAAACGCGTGGCTTCGGTGAATTTATCGCTAGTCCGGTTCGGCAAGGTTGAAAATTCAACGGAATTTTGCCAGCAGGCGTCATCCAGTTTCCCGTCAATCACGGGTTTTCCCGAGGGACTTGCCGTGATCAACGGCAATGCTTCGGACATCTCGTTTTTTATTTCTTTATTTGGTTCCTGTGCTCCATAAACTGAGAAACCGCAGCAGAAATTTATTGAAAGCAGAATACCGGCAATAATGCATGTTTTGTTCATATTCCCTCTCGATTTAATTAACATTTAACACAAAATTTAATTCCATCCAAATACCGGCTCTGTTCATCAGCCAGTGCAACGCTTAACATCAACGGCTTACAGCAAAACAATAAGCGGATTTTTAAAAGATGCCTGCGGCCGGCACGAAACTCCACCGGCACAACCGCGCCGCCTTCCACCCTGTGCAAAGCCGGCACTGCTTTCCTCCGACCGTGATAATTGACGATCATCCGTCCATCGAGCCAGGCCGTTATGCCCGTCTTGCCGACGCATGTCATGAGTTGCGCCTGCATGTCACGCTCCGCCTCCAGCCAAGTCAGCAGATAAAGCGTATCCCCGCCATGTTCAATAAATGGACTCAAATCCATGTGAATTCCGGAAAATGTAACAAGGTTTTTGGGAAAGCGGGACGGCTCAGCTTGTGCCTGTTTTATTATTTCCGGATCAACGGAAAAATCTTCACCCAAGAACGAACAAACAATAAACCATTGCCGGTCGTCATTGATATTATCATGCGTTATGACGGGAGTTGTATTGTCGAGCGGTTTATCGGGCGGCAAACCTGATAAGCGCTCAGCCATGACAAACGTCCGTTCAACAGCTTCATCAATGGTTTGCGGCAAAGGTAATTCCTTTAAAAATGAGCTGTAGACCAAATTATCATCAACCGAATTACGCCATGACGCCGATATTCCCTTGCTGCCCAAGAGGATCCCCAGCATGGCGGCGGTCGTGGCCGCCGTGCAATCGGCGTCCATCCCGCAATTCACGGCAATCAATACCGACTTCTCGAATTCCCCTTGCCCATACCATAACCCCAGCATGATAAACCCCAGATTCATGCACACGTCCGTAAAATTATGACTGCCGAATTTCTTTAAAATCTCTTCCCGCGCCAGCCCCACCGGAATTTTTCGCTGCCATAATTCTCCGACAAACCGGACAACCTGCGTTACCCGGCTATTGCCGGGAATACGAACCAATCCCTCGTCTATTACCTTTTCCAAATCTCCGGAAACGAAGGCATGACTTCCTGCCGCCGCCAGAAACACTTCTGCCCAAACACCATCGCCGGCATGATCCACGCAAGCATCCTCGCGTGCAAAAGCCGCCGCCAAATCGGGTTTCCCGGGGAACAGACAGGCCCAGATTTCAGAACGGATGACCGCGCCCATTCCATCCGTGAACCAGTTGTTATGCAGTCCGGTCAGGGGTGGTTTTAATCCGCGCCGGATGTTCCAACGCGCCACGCCGTATTCGTCGTAATCCGCCTGATACCACTTGTCCCAGGCATGGGCAAAATCCCCGGAACGCAAGGTTGCGCCGTGTTTTTCGATCAACCACAACCAGAGCATTTGGAGCTCAAGATCATCATTAGGCATGGAAACTTTCTGCACCGCATCGTGTTTTAAATCCAGCGGCCCTTCGCAACCTTCATACAGCATGCCCAAATTGCCGCCCAGGCATTTCCCCAGCCAGCACGCCAACACCTTGTCGCGATAAACATCTGTTTTCATCATGGCCTTATTTCCCTTCAGAATATTCTTCATTCCGCGCTTCGCGTCCGCCATAGCTCCTTGAGCGGTGGCGGATTCATTCTGCCTTTCCTCTTATGCTGTTTCCCGCACGATCAATTCCGGCTCAAACAGGATCTCTTTCGGCTCGCCTTTTTCTTGCCCGCTAATCCGATCCAGCAGCAATTGGCAGGCGGCTGCCGTGATTTTTTCCGATGATTGCGCAACCGTTGTCAAACGCGGCTTGACCAAGCCGGCAAGCTCAATATCGTCGAATCCCACCACGGCCATGTCTTTGGGAATCTCCACCCCGGCCGCAGCCAACGCCTCCATTGCCCCTAATGCCAGCAAATCATTACCCGCAAATACCGCATCGCATTTTACGCCGCTCTTCAGTAATTTTTCCATCTGCACGCGGCCGCTTGCACGCGTCCATTCCCCAAACGAAGTCAGGTATTCATCCGGCTCAATCTGATGCCTTTGCAATGCTTTTTTATATCCTGCCAACCTTTGCTGTGCGGCCAATATTTCTTTTTGCCCGGCTATAAACGCGATCCGTTTCCGGCCGATACGAATCAGATAGTCCACCGCCTTCCAAGCTCCGGCAACATTATCCAGCGTCACCTGATCGGCATTCAGTCCGCACCGGTTCCGGCCGGTCAGAACCACCGGCACACCCGAACGGATCATGGCCCCAATCAATGTGTCGCACTCCGGATGTTCTTTTTCCTCGCATGTGCCCAGCAATAAACCGGCCACCCGTTCGCGCTGCATCATATGCAATACCTCAATCTGCTCTTCGGCTTTCCCGTAGGTTATTCCCAATATCAGGTGATAACCTGCCGTTTTCAGCAAATCATGCATTGTACGCACAGCGGTCGGATATACCGGATTAGTAATGTCAGCTATGATAACGCCTATGGCCAAGGACTTATTGCTTTTCAGGTTTGCCGCGCGAGTATTTAACACATATCCGTATTTACGAACCACCCGCTCAACCTTGGCGCGCGCAGTGGCGCTGGTGGATTTCCCATTCAAAACCCGCGAAACCGTCATGGCCGAAGTTCCCGCTTCCCGCGCTATATCATAAATCGTTGTCATGGGTAATTTCTGTTACCGGTATCATTGTTTTATTGTTTAAAATACAGTGCATTTTATTAAAAGTCAACAATTAAAACAAATTAATTGTTATCAATATCGGATATACGTTCCGGTCAATACTGCCGCCAATTTCGGCCAAATCGGCCTTCCCTCGGAACGTAATGACGCCGATCAATGTGAAGCACCCCACGGGACCTGTCCTGCATAGCCTCTGCGACGCAGGAAGCCACGGGGCAACCTGCTACGTCCGTCGGCGGGGACTACGCAGGTCGCGTCTTTTGCGGAACCCTGCGAAGCCAAGAACGCCATTTATCCCTGTGGCAACCTGCCCGCAGTGGCTACGCACAGCGTTGCAGGCGGGGCCACAGGGCTTTCTGGCGAAGAAGGGTAACGAGGGGTCTAACAAGGTGGATCAAGGGGTCAGATAGCATGAAAGGCGGTTATTGGCGCCTATTCCGGCGGCATTTCATGTTCTCCCGCGGCGCTCAAATGGCCATAGGCTATCCACAGCCCGGCCACAATCAACATTTCTCCCAAGAGAATGAGTTGGCCTGAAAAAGGGGACATAGTTCTCCAATCGCTGGTGGGCCGGCCCAGGATCAGGCAGAATATACCAAACAGGAACAGGAGCAAAACCGACCACTTTCCGGGCCAACTGGACGTTGCGTATGCGGCGGACTCCTTGAAAGCTTCGGCGCTGATAACGTCGGTCTCAGGCGATTCAGCAATGATCGTGCTATCGTTGGGTAGTTCAACGTATTCCTCGGTGGCCAGAATCTCTTTTGCGCGTTCGGCATCTGTGGCCGGAACTTGCAGCCGGACGCCATCCATAATCGCACCATACCCCAGGGTATAGAAACATGCATCGGCAATCATCGCCTTGATATCGTAGAACTCCAGGCGCGTTTTAGCCAGTTCCGCTGACATCAGATTGCGATAGGTGGCAATAGTGATCATGAATGGCCGCTTCAGCTTGCCTCTCACTACACAACCATATTAGTTATTAGCGTGGTGGCCCCTTCATCCAATTACGGGCGGCGATAAAACTCACGCGCCACGGAAAATTTATTTTCTGTAACGCCCATGACATTTTTTTCGGTAGACAGAGGGCAACATTCCAGTGCACGCCACAAAATCACGGATAAAAGTACGATAGTGAAGGAATCCAATACGCTTTCCAACTTCTTCTACCTTCAGCATGGGTTCTTTCTCGAATAGTTGCCGGGCGGCGATAATTCGATGTTGAACGAGGTATTGTTTTATTCCTACGCCGCTAGTTTCCTTGAAAAGTGAAGACAAATATGGCAGCGAGTAGCCGAACCGTTTTGCAATCCACGTGGCATTGCACTGCGGATCTGCGAATTTTGTCTCTATATAATCGCGCAATAGTGTAAAAAGCCGATTTTCCGGCTCCGCTTCAGCGGGATGATCTTTTGCCCTTTTCACAAAGAGTAAAAATTCATACAAGAGCTCGCGTGTCATTGCTTCCCACCCTTTTTCCCGGCGGGAAATTTCATCCGCCAGGCGGTTTACGATATTTTCGATACTGGCGGCATGGCTTTCGGTCAGATTAAGCAGAGGAGGAAAATTCCTGCTTATACCCAACGATCTCGATGTCTCGTTCAGCCATCTGCTTTGAAAAAGAACCTGGCCTTTTTCCAGCCAACTGCCGGTTCTTGGAATAAAGCCGTGAATCTGATTGGGGTGAATAATTATTAACTGGCGTGATTTAAAACGCCACTTTTTTCCTTGAAGATAATAGGCGCCTTGACCGCTTTTTATGAATTGAAATTCATACTCGGGATGGTAAGCCAGGGGGTACGGGCGCGGATTTTTTTGAAGTGTCCAGCCGACATACACGGGAACGGAAAGGGAACGAAACAACACCGCTTGTTTGAACGGTTTTTGATGCATGCTTTCCCAAGAACAACCCGCGTTTATGTCAATTAAGTTCCGGGTTTATTGTTATCCATCGTTGATTTTTCACGACAATATCCAGCATGCATTCTACGATCTTTTATTGGTTTGGCAAGGATAATCCCATTCAAGCAAGACACGTTATAAAATCAAAGCCCCTGAAGAGCCGCCGCGATCTGATAGGGCAAGTATCGCGCCCCTGTCCGCAGTCGCTATACGACAGCGTTGCGGGCGGGCGGGGGGTTGGCCGCGGGCGCGAGATGATCCGCGCGGCGCAACAATGAGGCGTGCATTTTTCGCTTAATGAATGCAGGGAACGGACAACACTAAAGGGGTCTCACACTTCAACTGCAGGGGACTCCCGATTTCATCATCTCGTAATGGGCGATTGTAAATCTTGACTTCGTCAATCACCCCTTTGAATCTCGATGGCCATGCCCCGGTATTGACCTGTCCAATATACAATTTCTTAGCCCACGCGGCCCATTGAAGTTTCCCTGATGAACTGGTCGTATCCGTTAATACCAAGACGCCATCATGGTAGCATTTCACCGTATTCACCCCGTCGTAGGTAAACGCGACATGATGCCAGCCATTCCAGGTAAGGACTGTTGAAAGCACACACCAATGCCACCCCTGATTGACGGTGTTAATATGAACAGCTATTTTATTATCACGTATATCCAACCCATAAGCCCCTTCTGCTCCGGCAATTCCATTGTCGCCCGCGAAATTCATCGTCGGCGAATAGACCCAGGCTTCGATGGTAATCGCCGAGACCTTGAAACTGTTATTACTGCCGCAATCAACATAATCACTGCTTCCGTTAAAATTCAGCGCGCTATTGATCCAACCGTTGGTCCATTGCGGATTTCCCTGCAAGATCCCGTTGTTTTTTCTCCAAGAAGAATCGCGGACTGTTGTTCCTGCGCCTTCATCAAGCTTCCAGCAACCTACATCATTATTCTCTTCCAATTCAACATTATCAACATAAAGAGTAATCGCCTGCGGCGCATCCCAGGTATAGATCATGATATATAAGGATTCGTTAGTTGCGGTGATTGTCTTCGTCACGCTGATCTTTTGCCATCCGTCGTTGAGTTCTGTAGTCTGATTGGCATAAGTCCATTCGCCACTCTCTGCATACAGGCAGATCCTGACTTTTCCCAGCTCGGGGCCTTTTACATAGGCGCTGGCAGTATAGGTTTTTCCATTTTCCGCCTGGCAGCGAGTACTACTGTAAACCCCTTCGCAAACCGCCGCGCCAGGCATGGTGACTTTTAATCTTTTCCCCGTCATTGACTCCAGGGTTGTCGCTAACGCCGCGTTTTTGGCCGAAGTCCAGGCCACTGTTCCCAACTCAAAATCACCATTATAAACCATTTT
>VSJD01000055.1 GCA_008636095.1 Kiritimatiellota bacterium
CGCCACGATTCATCCGCAAAGCGTCACACACATCGTTCAAACCAATCGCATGCGTCAACTGGGCATAGACCAAGGCCGTGACATGACTCCATGGCGTAAACGTCCGGCTTTTTTCATCAACTCCATATTCCTGCGCCAGATTATTTACAAGATGCGGCGAAATAAGGTTGCAAATCTGCTTCAACATAGTGTATTTTTTCATCGCTGGAATGATCCTCCTTTCGTTTTTACTTCACCGTCATTATTTCATGACGGCCGGATCATTCCAGCTTTTTCATTTTCTATGGGATGCTAATGGCCTGGCATTATATGTTAAAGTTAATAAACGGTTGAAAAAAAAGCAATATATCGGACTGCATGTAGGCGCACTCAGTAATTTCTTCGCCCCTGTCCCGCATTGGTAAAAGACCGGATGAAGTTCTTTTATTCGCGAGAAATCGCAGAATACGTTTTGCCGTCGCAATATTTCCACTTCCGCCGGTTCGCATGAGCACGTTAAAAGTAATTGCATACGTCCAAATATTATATTTGGCAGTGCTCGTTTCGTTTTTCTCCCATAAAAGAGCGCCGTTCCGGTCCACGCAATTACATAAAAATGAGCCCGCTTTTTTTGCCCCTGCGGCTATTTTTCTTTCAAAGCCCCGCCATGCGGGTATTTGAGAACGGAATGAAGCCGGCAACACGTCAAGAGTATTGAGCAGACACCATAGAACAAGCGAAGTATAATTAATAGTGCTGTCCTCATATTTAATGTTACTGTCGCCGTGAGCGCCATAAGGATAACAGCCGTTTTTCCACTGAAGCGGCAAGGTGTGCCTGATTCCCCGGCAGGCGCCCTGAAGAAAAATGCCGATGCGGTTGTTGTAAATCTCTTTCAGCGTCCAATATATGAGTGCAAGCGACTCTACGGAATGGAATGTGGCGTTTAATGTGTCATATGGAGACCGCTCATGGTGCGGAAAGACTCCCGAACCTGGTGGTAATTCAATTGACAAAAACCATAAACCCGCTTTTTTCAGGCAATCAAGGTAATTTTTTTTAGGAGGCAGGCCTTGAAGCAGCGCCATTCCCAAGCCATGGACGACAAATGCCGTTTCTATTGTTGAGAGCTCTTCAAGACCGGTGTGTTCCCAGTCGGAGGGCTTTTCGTTGTTTTGAATTTCAAAATATCCGCCGCGCCGGTGCTGTCTGGCGGCAAGCCAGTCAAATGCCGTCTCCGCCCTGCGCGTCAGATCGCTGTCATTATTTTGCTTTCCGACAAGCCACAGCCCCAGAGCGGCGCTGCCTGCTCCCCTGTTGTGGTGGCTGCCGCCCGCGTGATAATCAAGCAAAGGCCCATGATAGGCCTTTTCACTCCAGAACGAACCGTAATATTCTCCCGGTCTGAAATCCTGGACTTTCAGCAAATATTGGGTTATATCCTCGCATATGCTTTTGATAATTTTCATATTATGCTTACCGAAGACATGTTATGCGTCGCCCCGGATCCAGGCCTTGATGTCGGGCGGCAGGCCGCCCACTTCCACCAGCGTGCATACGGTGTTTCCCGTTTCCGATGGGATGTTAACCGTGTCGCCGGGCTGGTGGCCCGTGATGGCCTCCCCGAATTTACATCGCGAGGAAAGAATGCCGCGGGCCTCGTCGCTATCCCATTCGCCCAGGATATAGTAAGTATCCGTTTTCCCATTCGCATGGCGCAAGGTTACGCAGGTACCCGGGCCTGCCACAGTGGCTGGGAACTGTTCGAAGTCTGTGCTCTTGACGCTGGCCAGCTGGCTTTCCAGATCGGATTGCCGACGCAGGAGAATTCCCTGCGTTTCCTTGGCCGATTTGTATTCGAAATTCTCGCGCAGGTCGCCGAAACTGCGGGCCACGGCAATGTCCTGACTGTTTTTGGGGATATCCTGGGTGGCGATCTTGGTCAACAGCGCCTGGCGTTCACGATAACTACGCAGAGAGGTTAGCCGCGCGGCGGGCGCCGGGGAGACCGCCACCTCATCCTGCAGGGCCACGCTCAACTCGGGATACAGCTTCAGGATGCGGGCAAGGATGGCCCCGCGGTCAATCGCCGCCCAGGCGTTCGAATGTTTCATGCGACGCATGAAATCGGGACGCTGACCGGCGCTCATGGAATCGAGGGACGTTTTCAGCCACTGCGGATGTTCGAACAGGGCGCGCAGTTGATGCTTTGCTTTCAGCCGTTCACCAGTTGCGTCGCGTGCTTCCAAGAGGGCCAGTGCTTCCATGGCCAGGTTGCCCGCCGTGCTGATGCCGTTGGTCTTAGCCATGTCCGCGTGCCGGCACAGCCAATAAACCATTTCACAGCTGGCCCGGTCGGCGCCGATCAGTTCGCGCATGGTTTCAAGGACCTGCGGCATCTGGCCGGCGGCCTGCAGGTATTCGATCATTTCCGCCAGGGCCGAGGATGCCGTCTCCGGCAGAACGCGGAAAAATAAAGCCAGCGCGCTCGCGCCGCCGATTTCGTGCACAAAAGCAAAAAAAGACCGCAAGCGGCGGGCCGGCAAATCGCGCAGGGTGTCGAGGAATATCGTGTCCTGTAGAAATTGGGAGGCATAATCATGGATATCCAGGCGGCGCCAGGTAATACCCAGTTCGCGGCCCAGCATGCCGGCCTGCGCCGCCTGGCCCCAATGGAGCTTACTCGCGCCGAGTATCACAAATGCCAGCCGGTCTTCCACCGTTTTGCGCAGTTCGCCGTTCCGGGCATCGGCGGTCAGGGCCGTTTTCATGTCTTCCACCAGCTTGATAATATGGTTGAAATCCCGTTCCTCGCGGAGGGTTTTCAGCCAGGCGGCGTCATAACTCTTTGCCTTTTCCAGCAGGCGCAACGGGTCGGTGCGCCGGGCGGGGAATTCCACGAGCGGGTTCTGCTTGAGCTGTTTGCGGGCGGCGTCCCAAAACTTTTTCCAAGCTTCGGCGCTCATCAGGAGCCCGATCATCAACTCCTGGAGCCGTGCGGCGCTCATTGGCCCGAAACTGCGCAGAGCGCAGATGACAACGCCGCCCGGATCCTTATCCAGCCAATCAGTAAAAGCCTGGCCGTCCCGATGTCGGCGTGCCAGGAGGTGGTCATCATTCAGCAAGGCAAGCGTTTCCGCGGCATAGGCCAGGGCCATGTGATGGTTTTTTTTCTTTTCGAAGTTAACCACGACCTGATGGGCGTAAGCATCCAGTTCCGCCACGGTGCCGAATCCCCAGGTCTTTTCGTAGCAGAGCGCCTCCGGGCGCAACCGGCGCAGGAGCGCAAAGCGTCGCAGGCATTCCGTGGCCGGCAGTTTCTTGTTGAAGCCGGCATGGGGAATCAGCGCCAATGTTGCGTGGTCCTTTTGAAAAAATGTAATGAGGTGTTTTGCGCAGGTCGCGGCAAACGGCGGATCTTCGGTATGCCACGCGGCCTGCAAGCCCAGCAGGGCCAACAGCGCGGCCTCGTCGCGCCGGGCGGCAAGCGCTTCGAACAGCAGGTCGGCGCCGCTTTCCGCCTGGTTCGTATGCCCGGCGGCGTGCATCTGATTCAGGACGTTGCCAAATGACTGGATTGGGATGGCAGGGTTCTGGGCATTGGCCAACAGCCATTCCTCCTGGGTTTCGATACTTTCTACCGGCGCGGCAACTTGGTGTACTTCAGGCATAGGGTTCCTTGTTAAAAGTTCCTGGTGCTTTGTTCTTGGTTTTGGATTAACGAGGAACGAAGAACCAAGAACGTTCACAAACTATATTGTTATGTTTTCCTACCACTTCTTCCGAACCGGAATATGCCTGGCCAGAAGCGCCTCCTTGATCTGCCGGATCGTGTAGGCGCCCGTATGAATCATGCCGGCAATAATGGCGGCATCCGCGCGCCCGGTTGTGAATACCGCCGCCAGGTGGTCGGGGGTTCCGGCGCCGCCGGAGGCAACGACCGGGATGCGGACCTGTGTGGCAATCAGCCGCGTCAGGGTCAATTCAAAGCCCTGCCGGGTACCGTCCGCGTCCACCGAGTTGACCACGATTTCTCCGGCGCCCAGTTCTTCCGCGCGCCGGGCCCATGCAAGGGCATCCAAGCCCGTGCGTTCCCGGAACCCGCGGATCGTGATTTCATAACCGCTGGGGAAACGCGGATCGCCGGGCGTCTTGACCGGGTCCATGCCCAGTACGATGCATTGTGAACCGAAGGCTTTGGCGCCCTCGGCAATTATGGCTGGGTTCCGGACGGCCAGGGAGTTTAGCGATATTTTTTCCGCGCCGGCCTGAAGTACACGTGCCATTTCATCGAGATTGGTAATTCCGCCGCCGACGGTGAAAGGTATGTGGATGGCGCGGGCCACGGCCGCGACCATCTGGATATCAATAGGCCGGTGTTCGGCGGAGGCGGTGATGTCGTAGAACACCAGCTCGTCGCATCCGCCCTCGCTATAGGCCGCCGCCATATCCACCGGGTCGCCCAGTTCCACGTTGTTTTGGAACCGGACTCCCTTGGTGACCTTGCCGCACCGGACATCCAGGCATGGAATAATGCGTTTGGTCAGCATAATGTAAAATCAAGGTGCTAATTGGGCGAGAAAACCCGGGCTGGTTAAAGACCCGGTCTGGTTAAAGACCCGGTCTGGTTGAATGCGCCTCTGATTGCCAGGTGGCACCCTATGATAAATACGGGCAACAATCAAGTTTTTTGAAAATATACCTTTTCGTTCGCATGGGCATGTATCCATGTGGCATGCATCCATGTGGTATGTATCCATGATGACAACCAGCCGCTTAATATGCTACTGTTTGAAGCAATTGCGTCACTGCCGATTCCAAGTGGTTTAAAACAAATCTTGATGATGCCACGGATCTGGTGTGACAATAAATCCATGAACACTAAATCTTCAATCCAAGGCATTATTTTCGACATGGATGGCGTGCTCTGCGATTCGGAGCCATTCATTGCCGAGGCCGCCGTCCGGATGTTTGCCGAGCGGCACGGGCTGGTCGTCAAACCGGATGATTTTCGGCCGTTTGTCGGCATGGGTGAAGATCGCTTCTTGGGCGGCGTTGCTGAAAAATATGGTATTGAGCTCGATATGCCTTCCGACAAGGATCTTACTTATGCGATCTATCTGGATATAATCCGCGGCCGCCTGCATCCCTTGCCGGGAGTTGCCGAATTTGTTGCTGGTTGCCGTCGGCGCGGGCTGAAACTGGCTATTGCCACCAGTGCCGATCGCGTTAAACTGGACGGCAATTTGCGGGAGATCGGCCTTTCCCCGGATATGTTCGATGCCTGTGTAACCGGCAACGAAGTCCGGCGTAAAAAACCGGCGCCGGATATTTTTTTGACGGCGGCGCGCAAAGCGCAGATGGCGCCAACCGCGGTACTGGTGATCGAGGACGCGCCCAACGGTATTCAGGCCGCGCAAGCCGCCGGTATGCGTGCCCTGGGCATCACGTCCAGTTTCAGCGACGGGGCGCTCAGGGCGGCTGGCGCCGACTGGACTGCGCCGGACCTGGAGGATGTGCCGCAAGCAGTATGGGATGGGAATATCCACCGGTGACGTGGACGAAAAAATGGGGCTGATAAAAAGGAGGATGCAAAGCTATGAAATCAAGTCGTCAATGGGTGGGATGCGGCGCGGTTATGCTGGCGATAGTTTTGAGCGGTGGGGCGGCAGAGCCGCCGAAGGCGCCGGCGGATGGCGCGCCGGAATGGAAGAACAAGGCGTTACTGCGCATTCCGCGCCTTGGAACGCCGCCGGTCGTGGACGGCCGCATTGATGAAGCGGAATGGGGAAACGCCGCGCGCTGGACTAATTTTCTACTTACAAAAAACGCGGCGTTTGCGCAGGAGCAGACCGTGCTCTGGCTCAGCTACGACGACCGGCAGATCTATCTCGCGTTCCGCATGCAGGCGTTTCCCCTGAATCCGGCCAGCAACCAGGGCGACGCGTTTTTGGCGAAGATTCCTAAGACTGAAAAGGACAAGGACGTCTGGAGCGACGATTCTGTCGAATTCCGGTTGGAGTCCGTGAACGCGGCGCCGCGCGTGAATTATTACCTGGCCTTTAACGCGAACGGCGCGCTTCTCGACATGGCGCTGAAGGGCGACTGGGAGCGCAGTTGGGACTCAGGTGCGCGCGTGGAAGCGCGTAGGGACGATAAGGGTTTTTGGGAGGCGGAGGTGTCCGTGCCCTTCTCCGCGTTGAACGCCCGGCCCGAGGACGGGGCCTTGTGGCGCTTTAGCTGCGCGCGTTTCGAGAAGCGCCTGAAGGAAGTCTCCAGTTGGACGTGCCTTGCCGACGGCGACCACACGAATCCCGACAACATGGGCCTCGTCGCGCTCGGCGGCGCGTGTCCGGCGGCACGGATGCAGGCGTTTGCGGAGGCGGACTTCGCCAAGCGGACCGTTCCGTGCGCCGCAGTGTCCGCGCAAACAGGGACGCTTTCCTGGGAAAGCCGGCTCGTGTCGAACGGGACCCCGCTGGCGCGGCAATACGGTTCGGTTGCGCTTACGACTGGCGAAACCGCCTTTGCCGTTGCATGCCCCTCCACGAAGGCGGGCGGCACTGGCTCGGCGGCCTTCGCGTTTCAATTATCCGATCCGCGCCATGGCGCGCTTCTCGAAAGCCCTGCATATCCGTTTTCACAGGGAGGAGGCATGGCGCGCTTCCGTCTGCGTGCCGCCGATACCGATACGGCCGACGTATTCTGGAACGGACAACCCGTGGCAATGGAACCAACTAACCGGCTGTCCGTCGAGGCGGAAATGGAGTTTCGCCCGGGCGTCAACGTGCTCGCCGTGCGGTGCCGTGGGAAGGGCCGGATTGCGGGCGAATTCGAATATAATGGCGCGTTCTACCGGACCGACGCGTCGTGGAAGTCCGCCCGTTCGCCCCGTGCGGGATGGGACAAGGCCGTGTACGACGATTCCGGCTGGACACCGGCAGGCATTGTGGAAGGGGAAACACTGCTCGGTGACTGCCCTGTGCTATCCGGGCCGGACGGCGCGGAGGGCGAGGCGGTCTTTCGGAAGGTCTTCCTGTATCGCGCGACGGAGTTGTATCCGCTCTGCACGGACGACATTTTCTATCTGACGCAGGGTGGGACCTATTACCTCGAATGGTACCGATCCGGCGCCATGGGTTGGAACTTCGACCGCGCCCTGGAAGACTGGCGGCTGATCCTGGAGGTGCCCGATGGCCTGGAGTTCCTGGGTGCGACCAGTCGCAAGGATCCGGTCACGGTGCAGACGGAGCGTTACGGTCCCGAAGCGCAGCAAAAAAAACTGTCGTCTGCGATCTACACATGGCGCGAAACCGGCCGCGTTCGACAGGATGGGCGCGACAGCCGCGTTTACGAAATCCGGCGCAAGAAGCCGGTCACACTGATAGAATCCCCCCGGGGGTTGTTCAGCCAGGATAGCGGTCATATTGCCGTGCGCGCAACGGCGAAAGCCGGCGACGCCTTGCTGCCGATCCGCTTCCGCTGCGAAGCGTTTGGCGGCGCGTTTCAAGAGATGTGGCGCACGCGCAATTGTCGCATTCTTCCGTGCTTGGACGGGCGGCAACCCGAAGAGATCGTGCTGTTTCTCATGACACACGACGCGTCTCTCCAGGACGAGGGGTCGCTGCGGCGGAACCTGAAAACCATACGCGCTGCGGGCATCAACGAAATATTCGGCGATTTTCAATCCGCGCTCCCGCGCAAGGCCGGTCTCGGGCAGACATGGTTTTTTAATCTGAACATATTATCCACAAATGCTGGCTGGTCGCACTCGGGCATAATTGACGTGGGGCCGCTGGTCGAACGCTTCCCCGAGGCACGCGCCGTCAACTTCGAAGGAAAGCCGGCGGGAACTGCGTGTCTCTCGTACCTGGCGCGCCACCCGGAGACGTGGCCGTTTCTCGAAGCCGAAATCGCGGACCTGAAGCGCCGGTGTCCCAGCCTGACGTACCTGTTCTGGGATTACGAGTTTGGGCCGTTTCCCCGTCACTACAGCGCATATCCGTGCTTCTCACCCTTCGCGATCGCGACGTTTGCGAAGGAGAACAACATCGCCGAGCCCCTGACGCCGGCGCTCCTGAAGGAAAAATACAATAAGGAATGGGTCGAGTTCATCTGCGGCGAAATGGCCGCGGTTAGCGGCGTCCTGCGGGATATCTGCCATAAACAAGGACTGAAGATGACGGTCTACAGCGGATACGAAAGCTGGGACACGCATTGGATGTACGGCGTCAACTGGAACCTGCTCGGTCCGAACGTGGACCGGGGGTATTGCGGTTACGGACGGAATCTCGAAAGGATCGCCGCAACGCGCAAGGGCCTGGCCGGGAATCCACTGGTCGGCGGGCTGTTAAAGATGGGTGATAAGGCGCAATACAACGAGCCCGCGCAACTCATGCGCAAGGTCGTGGATTGCGGCGGTGGTGTGCTCTGCTGGTACGAATCGCGCTGGGACGGCAAGGTGCTCCAGTCCTTCGCGTACGCCAGCCGCGCGATCGCGGAATACGAGGACATCCTCCTGCACGGCACGCGCTGTGACGGCGACGTGATCGTGGGCGGCACGCTGCCGGATAACGTTGTGGCGTACGAACGGGACGGCCGGCTCCTCGTCCTGGTTCTAAACGAGCGCCAGGAGGACCTGAAGGCCGACCTGTGGCTCCGCAAACCCGGCGGCCCGTTGAAGGAATTCTACACGGGACAGAAGTTCGACGCGGACAAGCGGATCGCCCTGACCGTGCCCGGCGGCAAATTTCTCGCGCTCGCGGGCAAGGCCGGGACCGATGAGAAGTCGCTGCCGGAAGGGAAGGCGTGGATTCCGGATCCCTCCTTCGAGGCTGTGGACGCACAGGGCCGCCTGACGGACTGGAACTCGGTCTACGGAGGATACGCGCTCGCGGACAAGGCGCGGACCGGGAAGTGTTCGCTTAAGCTTTCCTGCGCGGAAGAGGCTGTGCGCGATGCTTTGGACAAAAGCCGTATGGGCGTGGCGCGCGATTTTTCGGGGTTTCCGCCGGGAAGCCGGTTCCTGGTGACGTCCCACGTGTTTATCGAAGAGTTCCGTAGCGGCATCATCAAGCCCATCCATTTCAGTTTTACGGCTGGCGGAAAAAACCATTATCCCCATATCAACCTGCTGCCCGGCCAGGCCGAAACAGGGAAATGGCTGCGCTACGATTACGTGCTCGACCTCTCGGCGTATCCGGGGACCGACCAGGTGCAGTTGTGGTGCCTGACGTGGAATCTCGACAAGCAGCCGTTTGTGGGCACGGTGTACTTCGACGACGTGACCGTGCGGCAACTGGAATGACAGGAAATCCTGTCACGGAATCAGGTCAATTGGAAGAAGAATTCGGAGGAATAAATTATTACTGGTGTTTGGAACAGGCCTGCTCATTAACGTATTTTCGTTCAATTGTCAGGGCGGGGAACAACCCGCATCCCCGCTTGTTGCTTGCGGAAAGGTGCCGAAGGGGGCCGCGAACTTGGTTCTGCAGATTGGCGCAAACGGCCCAGGGACGGTCTGGTTTGATGACTTCAAACTGGAAAATGTAATTAAACCAAAAGAATGAAAACTTTTGCAACTCCACCGCAAAGGGGGGATTTCTTAAAGACTAGAAAATGAATATGAATACAAATACTATTTCAAACAAAATAATCGCCATATCGCTGTCGGCGGAGGATGGAAGCCTTGAAAAAGTTAATTGCGGCGATAAATGTTGGAATGGCTATTCCGGAGGACTGGCGGTTATTGATGAGTTGGCGGGACGAATCTTCACTAATGCCACGGCAGAAACAAAAACAATGGAAGCTGTTGGAAACAGCAAGCGTGTCTTCGAAAAAAGTTATGCTGGAGCTGATTTTATAGTAAAGGAAACCTGGATGGCGCTGGAGGATTGCCTGTCCTGGCGCGTGGAGGTTTCCCTGAAAAAAGGTTGTCTGGCGCGTTCTATCCAGGTCAAGCAGTTGTTTCCGTATCCTTATCCTCAATACAAGCTGAACGTCTGGTCGGCAAACGAACGTTTTCCCTGTTCGTTGGACAAACTAGGCGGGCTCCACCTGTATTATGGCGATGTCTGTTACGGAACCCTTATTCCCGCTGTTTCTTTATATGATAAGGGGCTGAAACTGGGCATAACGCTGGCAAAACCGTTTGATTTAAAAATTCCCCGGTTGGCTTTTTGTTTCAAGGATTATCATTCCGACGGGCTGGAAATAGAAACTTCCTGTCTGCGTTTGGCTGAGGGATGCCCGGCAATCACCGAGGTCCTTATCAGGCCGCATGAGGATTGCTGGCGTCCGGGACTGGCCTGGCTGTATGCGCGATATCCTGAATATTTTAATCCGCCTAATCCCGCGGTTCATAACATTGAGGGCGGGTTTATGATAACTAATCCATTTACCGAAAAAAGGTTCGTTGAAAGTGCAGGAAAATACAAGGTTAAATGGGCGGAAATACACAACCATTTCCCTTATTACGGCAACTACGCTCCCGAAGAAAAAGAATGGGAAAGCGTAATCGCCCATGATTACCCTGAGGTGCCGCCGCACGGGAAAACTTCACGCAAGCTGATAAATGATCATATTGACGATTTACATAAAAATGGAATCAAGGGTCTGTTATATTTTCAATGCGCCGGGGATGCGTATATCCCGTATGCCGAGAATAATTTTACCGATGCCATTGCCCGTGATTGCGCCGGAAAAATTATTCCGACCTGGAAGGAATGTTGTTTTGCTGACGCTTCTCCAGGCACTTCTTTTGGCAAACACCTGGGCCGGCAAATAGACAAATTTGTTAATGATTATCCTGAAATCGACGGAGTTTTCCTGGATCAGTTATGCTATCAGGCCGTTGATACCGCCCATGATGATGGCATTACCGCATATGAAAACAAGCCGGCGGCCATGTTCGGACATTCTTATTTGGCAAACTTGAAAAAACTTTCGGAAATACTGCATGGACAAGGCAAGATTGTTTGGGCTAACGGCCCTTTCAATATTGAGATCCAGAAAGACATAGACGGAATGATGTCGGAGGGAACCAGTGGCATTTGTAAATCATTTCAGTATTTATGCCTGAGCAAGCCGCTCCTGGTCCATACTTATCCTGACAGCCCGGAAAATGTGGAAACGATGTTCAAATATTGTCTTCTCGCCGGGGCTTCCTATTCCATCGGGGGATCTTCAACGGTTCCAGTTCCGCCGGGAATAAGTCCTGACATCCAGAAACTGTTTGATGCGTATATTCCACTTGTTGAAAAACTTTACGGTAGAACCTGGCTGCTGGAGCCGGATCCATTGGAAATACCGTCCGGCTTTCAGTCAAATATTTTTTGGGGTAATGATAAAAAGTCCGTTATTGTAACATTGATAAATTCCAATGACAGCATGTTGCGCAAGGGAAATGTTTTTGACAGAAATATTAAATTTAAAGTAAAAATTAAAAACAATCTCAATGATTATTCGGAAGCAATTTGCATGACAACTCACACGCGTTGTGCCTTGAAGGCGGTAATTACCAGGGATGATAAGTCATTGTCCATTACCATGCCGGAACATTCAATTGCTTCCGTGATTATAATTCGATAAGAGGGAATTGAGCCTGCAGATGGCTCAATGGTTACCATGGCGGACAGTTAAAAAGGAGGATGCAAGGCTATGAAATCAAGTCATCAATGGGTGGGATGCGGCGCGGTTATGCTGGCGATAGTTTTGAGCGGCTGGGCGGCGGAGACGCCGAAGGCCCCGGCGGCGGACGGCACGTCGGAATGGAAGAACAAGGCGCTACTGCGCATTCCACGCCTCGGAACGCCGCCCTTTGTGGACGGCCGCATCGATGAAGCGGAATGGGGCAAAGCCGCGCGCTGGACGAATTTTTTGATTACGAAAAACGGGGCGTTTGCGCAGGAGCAGACCGTGCTCTGGCTCGGCTACGACGACCGGCAGCTCTATCTCGCGTTCCGCATGCAGGCGTTTCCCCTGAATCCGGCCAGCAACCAGGGAGACGCATTTCTGGCTAAGATTCCGAAGGCCGAAAAGGACAAGGACGTCTGGAGCGACGATTCCGTCGAATTCCGGTTGGAGTCCGTGACCGCGGCGCCGCGCGTGAATTATTACCTGGCCTTTAACGCGAACGGCGCGCTCCTCGATATGGCGCTGAAGGGCGATTGGGACCGCGGCTGGGACTCGGGCGCGCGCGTGGAAACGCGTAAGGACGATAAGGGTTTTTGGGAAGTGGAGGTGTCCATACCCTTCTCCGCGTTGAACGCCCGGCCCGAGGACGGAGCCTTGTGGCGCTTTAGCTGCACGCGCTTCGAGCAACGGCTGAAGGAAGTCTCCAGTTGGACGTGCCTTGCCGACGGCGACCATACGAATCCCGAAAACATGGGCCTCTTTGTGTTTGGCGGCGCGTGTCCGGCGGCGCGGATGCAGGCGTTTGCGGAGGCGGACTTCGCCAAGCGGACCGTTCCGTGCGCCGCGGTGTCCGCGCAAACGGGGACGCTTTCCTGGGAAAGCCGGCTCGTATCGAACGGGACCCCGCTGGCGCGGCAACAAGGTTCGGTTGCGCTTACGACTGGCGAAACCGCCTTTGCCGTCGCGTGCCCTTCCACGAAGGCCGGCGGCACTGGCTCGGCGGCCTTCGCGTTTCAATTATCCGATCCGCGCCATGGCGCGCTTCTCGAAAGCCCTGCATATCCGTTTTCACAGGGAGGAGGCATGGCGCGCTTCCGTCTGCGTGCCGCCGATACCGATACGGCCGACGTATTCTGGAACGGACAACCCGTGGCAATGGAACCAACTAACCGGCTGTCCGTCGAGGCGGAGATGGAATTCCGCCCGGGCGTCAACGTGCTCGCCGTGCGGTGCCGTGGGAAGGGCCGGATCGCGGGCGAATTCGAATATAATGGCGCGTTCTACCGGATCGACACGTCGTGGAAGACCGCTCGTTCGCCCCGTGCGGGATGGGACAAGGCCGTGTACGACGATTCCGGCTGGACCCCGGCGCACATTGCGGAGGGGGAAACACTGCTCGGCGACTGCCCTGTGCTATCCGGGCCGGACGGTGCGGAGGGCGATACGGTCTTTCGGAAGGTTTTCCTGTATCGCGCGACGGAGTTGTATCCACTCTGCACGGATGACATTTTTCATCTGACGCAGGACGGAACTTATTATCTCTATTGGGACGGAATCGGCGCCACAGGTTGGAACTTTGACCGTGCCCTGGAAGACTGGCGGCTGATTTTGGAGGTTCCCGAGGGCCTGGAATTCCTGGGCGCGACCAGTCGCAAGGATCCGGTCACGGTGCAGACGGAGCGTTACGGTCCCGAAGCGCAGCGAAAAATCCTGCCGTCCGCGACCTACACGTGGCGCGAAACCGGCCGCGTCCGCCAGGACGGGCGCACCAGCCGCGTTTACGAAATCCGGCGCAAGGAGCCGGTCACGCCGGTGGAATCCCTGGCATGGCATCCCAAGCAGAAATACAAGCAGGCTGGCTGTCATATCGCCGTGCGCGCAACGGCGAAAGCCGGCGACGCCTTACTGCCGATCCGCTTCCACTGTGAAGCGTTTGGCGGCGCGTTTCAGGAGATGTGGCGTACGCGCAATTGCCGCATTCTTCCACGCCTGGACGGGCGTCAGCCCAAAGAGATCGTGCTGTATCTCCAGGCGCACGACGCGTGTCTCCAGGATGAGGGGGCGTTGCGGTGGAACCTGAAAACCATTCGCGCTGCGGGCGTCAACGAAATATTTCGCGATTTTCAATCCGCGCTCCCGCGCAAGGCCGGTCTCGGGCAGACATGGTTTTTTGAAATGCAAATTATCACCAAGGATGGCTATTCCCCGCACATGGGTGTCATCGACGTGGGGCCGCTGGTCGAACGTTTCCCCGAGGCGCGCGCCGTCAGCTTCGAAGGAAAGCCGGCGGGAACCGCGTGTTTCTCGTACCTGGCGCGCCATCCGGAGACGTGGCCGTTTCTTGACGCTGAAATCGCGGACCTGAAGCGTCGCTGTCCCAGTCTGACGCACCTGTTCTGGGATTACGAGTTCGGGCCGTTCCCCCGTCACTGGAGCCCTTATCACTTCTTTTCCCCCTTCGCGATCGCGACGTTTGCGAAGGAGCACAACATTACCGAGCCCTTGACGCCGGCGCTCCTGAAGGAAAAATACAATAAGGAATGGGTCGAGTTCATCTGCGGCGAAATGGCCGCGGTGAGCGGCGTCCTGCGGGATATCTGCCATAAACAAGGACTGAAGATGACGGTCTACAGCGGATACGAAAGCTGGGACACGCATTGGATGTACGGCGTCAACTGGAACCTGCTTGGCCCGAACGTGGACCGGGGGTATTGCGGCTACGGACGGAGTCTCGAAAGGATCGCCGCAACGCGCAAGGGCCTGGCCGGGAATCCCCTTGTTGGCGGGCTGTTAAAGGTGGGCGATAAGGCGCAATACAACGAGCCCGCAGAACTCATGCGTAAGGTCGCGGATTGCGGCGGTGGGGTGCTCTGCTGGTACGAATCGCGCTGGGACGGCAAGGCGCTCCAGTCCTTCGCATACGCCAGCCGCGCGATCGCGAAATACGAGGACATTATCCTGCACGGCACGCGCTGTGATGGCGACGTGATCGTGGGCGGCACGCTGCCGGACAACGTTCTGGCGTACGAACAGGACGGCCGGCTCCTCGTCCTGGTTCTAAACGAGCGCCAGGAAGACCTCAAGGCCGACCTGTGGCTCCGCAAACCCGGCGGCCGGCTGACGGAATTCTACACGGGACAGAAGTTCGACGCGGACAAGCGGATCGCCCTGACCGTGCCCGGCGGCAAATTTCTCGCGCTCGCGGGCACGGCCGGGACCGATGAGAAGCTGCTGTTGCCGGAAGGGAAGGCGTGGATTCCGGATCCCTCCTTCGAGGCCGTGGACGCACAGGGCCGCCTGACGGACTGGACCCCGGAATACGGCGGATACGCACTCTCGGACAAGGCGCGGACCGGGAAGCGTTCGCTTAAGCTTTCCTGCGCGGAAGAGGCCGTGCGCGATGCTTTGGACAAAAGCCGCCTTGGCGTGGCGCGCTCGTTTTCGGGGTTTCCGCCGGGAAGTCGGTTCCTGGTGACGTCCCACGTGTTCATCGAAGAGTTCCGTAGCGGCATCATCAAGCCCATCCATTTCAGTTTTACGGCTGGCGGAAAAACCCATTATCCCCATATCAACCTGCTGCCCGGCCAGGCCGAAACGGGGAAATGGCTGCGCTACGATTACGTGCTCGACCTCGCGGCGTATCCGGAGACCGACCAGGTGCAGCTGTGGTGCCTGACGTGGAATCTCGACAAGCAGCCGTTTGTGGGCACGGTGTACTTCGACGACGTGACCGTGCGGCAACTGGAATGAATACGGATAGTTTTTACACCGGGACGTTTTGTGTAATCTGCTTTTCCACTTGTGTTTTTGGGGAAGGTAATCTATTGTCAATTTGTCGGTGGCATCAGGCGACGCCTGCCTGGGCAGTTATAATTCAGGCAAAAATATAAAATAAACTGAAAGGATTAAACAAAGTGAAAAAGATTCGCGCGGGCATTATCGGTTGTGGAGGCATAGCTAATTCCCATCTGGGAGGCTATCAGAAAAATGAAGTTGAGGTTACGGCTGTTACCGACATGAACCCAGCTGCTGCGAAGTCGTTTGCTGAAAAGGCCGGGCCTTCTGCAAAATGCTTCGCTGATTTCAAAGCCCTGCTTAATTCGGGCGCGGTGGATATGGTCAGTATTTGCACGCCGCCTAACGCTCATGCGGATGCCGCCGTAATGGCATTGTCAAAGAACATTCATGTTTTGTGCGAGAAGCCGCTTGCCGGCTCAATTGCTTCCGCCAGGAAAATCCATGAGTCTGCCCAGAAGAGTTCGGCCATGATTATGACCGCCTTCAGGCACCGTTATCTTCCGGCAATGGTAAAAATCAAGGAATTGCTGGATGCGGATACAATCGGGACCGTTGTTTTCTTCAACAATATTTTTTGCGGCCCTTCGTTTGCCATGAAGGACAAATGGTTCACCAAAAAGGCGATTGCCGGCGGCGGATGTATTTTTGACACCAACAGCCATTCGGTGGACCTTTTTCGTTTCCTTATGGGGGAAGTGATTGAACAGAAAGCGGTTATGCACCGGCATTTCGAAGGCACCGATGTTGAAGATGCCGGAA
>VSJD01000130.1 GCA_008636095.1 Kiritimatiellota bacterium
CGGGTTCATCGCGTTTGATTCTATTGATTGCCTCTCCCATAACCTCGAATTTTCGCTCCACCGCACTACGAAACAATTCGTCAGAGGCGTACTCTTCAAAGGTTCTCCTCGAAATGAACTCCTTGATGGCGCGACCAGCCTGAAGGATGTCATGAAGGTGGGCGAGGATTTCATCCTTCATAAATAGGAACCCTCTCGGTCAGGACGTGCGCCTTAAAATAGGGATTTCGCAGGCTGCCCATGGTGAGCAGATCAACCTCGCAACCCAAGGCATCTTCCAGCTGATGGAGAAGGCCAAAGAAACGCTTCGCCGGCTCATGGTCCGGCTCGCTGAACTCCACGATCAGATCCACGTCGCTGGACGATGTTGCCGACCCTCGCGCGGTTGACCCAAACGCATCAAGCCGGCGCACGTTGAATTTACGACATGCAGGCAAGGCGATTAGCTTAATGTCTTCAGTTTTCATTCTGATATGGTAGCATTTTTCTGGATTTCATCAAGTCTGATCATCCTGTCACTCATTTTCAACTATCTGCCATCCCGCCTTCGCCGTCAGGGGCTTCCCCGTTCGCTCAAGCTTCCGTCTTCGCCAAGACTTTGCCGGTCTGCCGTCTGGTGTCCATCGTCTGTCCTCTGTCGTCTGTTATCTGACGTCCGGCTTCCGCCGCCGCCATTCGGTGGTCTGTTCATAAGCGAACCCAACCCGCAAAATGGTTTCCTCGCCAAAGGCCGGCCCTACGATTTGAAGCCCCACCGGCAGGTTGGCGCTCGTGAAGCCACAGGGCACCGATAGCGCGCAGATGCCGGCCAGGTTCACCGATGCCGTAAAAATGTCGCTCAGATACATCTGGAGCGGATCGGCGGTTTTTTCGCCAAGCCGATACGCCGCCGTCGGCGCCACCGGCGTCAGCAACGCATCGCACGCCTGAAACACTTTTTCAAAACCGGCGCGGATCAGGGTGCGCACTTTCTGGGCGCGGACATAATAAGCATCATAATACCCGCTACTGAGCACGTAGGTGCCCAGTATAATGCGGCGCTTGACTTCCATCCCAAACCCGGCCGCGCGGGTGCGCGTGTACATGGCAAAAGGATCCGTGGCGTCTTTGACCCGCAATCCATAACGCACGCCGTCGAACCGTGCCAGGTTGGCCGAGGCTTCCGCGCAGGCAATGATGTAATAGGTGGCAATGGCGTAGGGCGTCGCAGGCAGATCAACCTCCACGATGCTCGCGCCAAGGCCCTCACAGTGCCGGATGGCCTGCTGAATGCAACGCACCACCTCCGAATCCACGCCGGCAATAAAATACTCTTTAGGCAGGCCCAACTTCATTCCCGTTAAGTCCTTCCGCAGGTTTGCCGCGTAGTCTGGCACCGGTGCCGGGATGGACGTGGAATCCATGACGTCATGGCCAGCCATGACCTGAAGCAGCAACGCGGCGTCACGGACATCCTTGGTCATGGGTCCGATCTGGTCCAGCGATGAAGCGAAAGCCGTGAGTCCGTAGCGCGAGACCCGGCCATAGGTCGGCTTAAGACCAACACAGCCACAGAAGGACGCCGGCAGGCGCACGGAACCGCCCGTATCGGTACCCAACGCGGCAATGGCTTCATCGGCGGCAACAACCGCCCCGGACCCGCCGCTCGATCCGCCGGGCACGCACTCCAAGTTCCAGGGATTGCGCGTTATTTTAAAAGCCGAGTTTTCGGTTGTGGACCCCATGGCAAACTCATCCATGTTGGTACGCCCGACGAACAGGGCGCCCTCGGCGCGCAACCGGGCAATGGCCGTGGCGTCATAAGGCGAATGATACCCCTCCAGAATGCGGGAAGCGCACCGGCAAGATTGGCCCTGAACATTGAGCAGGTCCTTGACCGCAATCGGTATGCCAAGAAGCTTGCCTTTGTGCCCCTTCTTCCGGAGCGCGTCGGCGGAGTCGGCCTGTTGGAGCGCATCGGCTTCATCCACCTCCAGGTAACCCTGGATCTGCTTGTCCCGCGCGCGAATCGCGCCCAGCAGCGTTTCGACCAGTTCACGGGAGGTGCCGGTTCCCTGATCGAGGCTTGCTTTTGCCTCATGCACGGTTAATTCATTCCACGTCGGCATACCGTTCATTCCTCGTCAAATAATCTTAGGAACCAGAAATTGTTCGTTGTCGTGCGCGGGGGCATTGGCCAGAACAACTTGACGATCAAGGCCGCAGCGCTCCTCATCCTTGCGCAACACGTTGGTAATCCGCTCGGTATGGGCCATGGGCTCGATCGCGGAGACATCCACATGTTCAAGGTCTTTAACGTAGTCCACGATCTGCGTCAACTGCGCCTGAAAGGTTTTCAGTTCGTCGGCGGTCAATTGAATGCGAGCCAGGTTGGCAACATAGGCAACGTCAATTTTTTCAGCATTGTGCACAAGCGTTGAATTCGTCATGCGTCGGCTCCTTGTATAGCCGGATATCAGACATAATTAAATTTAATTATTGCCGAATGCACAGCGAGTGTCAATTCACAATGCACTATCTACCCAATTAAAACGGCATAAAATGATTTGACCATATGGACCGGAAGTGGCTATGGTCTCGGCCAGTGTTCGTGGCCGTCACTGCGGCGCGGCAGATTCGCAGTGTAATCACGACGGAGAAAATTATATACATGCGAGGAACTATTTATGATTCGATGCGCACGCGCCGATGAATATGACGCCATTCAACGCTTCCTGGAAGACGCTTACAAAGCGCAGACCGATTACTTTCCACGGCATAATCCGGCGGTTTGGCGGCCCGAGACAACGAACTTCCAGCGGATATTCATGATCACGGAAGGCAATCGCATCGCCAGCCTGGTACGCGTGTTTCCATTGGAATTGAAGCAGCATGAACGGCGTATCCGCTGTGACGGGATTGGAGCGGTGGCCACCGCTCCCTGGGCGCGGGGCAAGGGGCATATGTGCACGCTCTTGAACCATGCCATCGACCACATGAAAACCGCGGATGTGCCCTTGTCAATTCTGTGGGGCAATCGCCACCGTTACCGCACCTTTGGCTACGAGACGGCCGGCAAGGTGGCGCAATTGCCAGTCACAAAAGCGGGTCTGGCAAAAAGCGGAATACCGGCAATCTCCGCGCGCACCTACCAGGGGGAAACCGACGTACTGGACCAGATCCGGATCGCTTATGAGCGGCAACACTATTGTCGCGTCCGTCGGCCGCACGAATATCCGTTGATCTATCAGGCGCAGGAATTGCAGGTATTTTGGTCCGGCCAAGGCGCGATCTTCGGGTATCTTGTCATTCGCGGGCATAGTTCATCCGTGGCGGAATTTGGCGGTCAGGCGGAGACAGTGCTGGGGATGGTCGGCGCGTTATTGGACACACTCGCAATCAACGAGTTGTTTTTCCGGTTCCCGGCAAATCTGCCTATTCCCGCGCCTTATCATGCCGCGGCCTCCGGTTGGTCGCTCTGGCCGGCGGGTATGATCAAGGTTTTAGATTTACCGAAAACCTTGTCGTTGCTGGCCTTGCCGGGAGATGAAGCCTGGGGGCGCCTGTCCGAACCGGAACAGACGGAGAAACTTTTCGGGACGCTGGGACCGAGCCCGGGCAATATTGTGGTGGGCGACTTGGATACCGTTTGATGGACTTAACCTGCCGTTGACAACGGACATAGGGATCAGGCAATCATTAAAGGAGCTCGAGGCTATGCGTTTACCGATCTCGTTGATCATTGACGACGGAGCTTGTGTAAATCCTGCATATTGGTTGCATCCGGAGCAAAAACACAAGTTCCTGATTCCGAATGCCTTCACGCGCGCTTTTGCCGACCTTTGTCAACAATACGGGGTAAAAGGTAAATTCAGCGTGATGCCCATGCCTTCCGGGCTTGGCCGCCTTGACAGCCAATTGAATTATGTGCCACCCCACCATCTGCAGGGATTCCTAAGTATTGTCCGCAAGAAGATTGCATCGCGTTTTGATATCACACCGGAGCTCCTGACTCACCAGGCAACCTATAACCTCAAAAAAGGAAATCTGTTCCACATTTATGAGGATGAATGGGTCAAGCACGCGACAATGTCGGAAATCACCGACTACCTGAGCCTTGCATTCCGTATTCTGCGGAACGTCGGCCTGACGGCCACGGGCGTGACCTCCCCGTGGGATACCGGCATTCATAATGAACCCGATTACGCAGAGGCCATTGGGCGGGCCTATTATCGCGTCTTTCGCCGCAAGTTCACGTGGTATTTTCTGCATTGCCTTGGGGAAAAGCCACCACGCCGGCCTTGGATTTCCTGGCGTAACCGGCGCCAGGGTTTGACGGTTGTGTCCGTGCCGGCGCTAACGTCTGATCCGTTCTGGGGCACGGTGACAGCACCGACACAAGCCCTTGCCCGGCGCAACGCCCTGCAAGGCGTTGATCGGATGATCACGCGTAATGGGCGGCAAGGCCGCTTGCGGGAACTGTTCGACAGCGGTTATCCATTGATCTTATTGACGCATTGGCAGAATTTGTTTGCGGAAGGACGGAGCGCCGGCCTGGACGGTCTGGAGGAACTGTTCATCCGAATTGAACGCATCTTCGGCGACCGGGTTGAGTGGGTGACACTAAGCGACTTGGCCCGGAGCGCTGTGCCGGGAAACAGATGACCGACGACGGCCTGCCCTGCGAAGTTTACCCGCCTGCGGCGGCGCCATAGGCGACCAGGGCCCTAGTGAAGCAGGGACGACAGCCCGCTCACCATAGTGTTTGGACGAGGCGTGTCTTTACTTGTTTTATTTTGCTTGACGCATACGCCCAAGCTTGCCATATTGCACGCCACTTATGGGACAGCAATTAAAAACTCGCGTGAAACAGCAGCGGCGGAAACGCTGGATTGAGCGCAAAAAAAAGGCCGCGCATCTGGCGGCCAAGACCAAGCCAAAACCGGCTCACGCGCCCACACCTGCTCCTGCACCTGCCGTAGCTGCCGGCGTACCAGCCGCACCGATCGTACCGGCTACAGCCGGTGTAACGGTGCCGGCCAAAGCCTGAAGCAAGTCAATCGGCGTGCACCGCCAATTGGCGGATAGTCTCAGCCGGAAGGCTGTGTGCTTGTTTACAGGAGTCGCTCCTGTAAGTTTTTTGGTTTAAGACCAAGCCGCTGGTAACAAAGGTCCGTGGCCACGCGCCCCTGCGGAGTGCGTTTGAGGTAGCCTTCCTGGATCAGGTAAGGTTCATACACCTCCTCCAGGGTGTCGGGCTCCTCCCCCACGGAAACGGCCAGCGAACTGATCCCCACCGGACCACCCGCGAATTTTTCGACGATAACCCGCAGAAGGCGCTTGTCCATCTCGTCGAGCCCGTGCTTATCAATGTCCAGCATGGTCAGGGCCTGGTCGGCGATCGTATGCACGATTTTATTGTTGGCCTTGACCTGGGCAAAATCGCGGACCCAACGCAGCAGGTTGTTGGCAATCCGCGGCGTGCCGCGCGCGCGCCCGGCGATTTCACGGGCGCCGGGATCGTCAATATCCACGCTAAGAATGCGGGCGGAACGCAACAGAATTGCCTTTAAATCATCCGCTCCGTAATAATCCAGGCGGCAATTCATGCCGAAGCGCGTGCGCAAGGGCGCCGACAGCAACCCGCTCCGGGTTGTCGCGCCAATGAGGGTGAACTTGGGTAAATTGAGCCGTACGGAGCGCGCATGCGGCCCCTGGTCAATCATGATATCAATGACGAAATCCTCCATGGCCGAATAGAGGTATTCCTCCACCGATTTCTGCATGCGATGAATTTCGTCAATGAAAATGATGTCGCCGCGCTCGGCGCTGGTGAGCAAGCCCGCCAGGTCCCCCGGCTTCTCGATCACCGGACCCGAGGTTGCCCGCAGGTTGACGCCCATGGCACCGGCCAGGATATAGGCCAGCGTCGTTTTACCCAGACCCGGCGGACCGGAGAGCAGGACATGATCCAACACATCCTGGCGGCCGCGGGCAGCTTCCACGAACAGTTCCAGCCGCTCCTTGACCCGGGCCTGACCTACAAAGTCACGGAACTTGCTCGGCCGCAGGCTGAGATCCAGCGCCGGGTCCTTCTTGTTGAACTCCTCCGTTTTCGGGCGTTCGGTCATGGATGCCGCCATTGCATTAATCCAGCGTTTGCGACAGGTGGTCCGGCAACGCCGCGATGGCCAGCCGGATCTGCTTCATGGAATCGCGATCCCGCAGGGTGACGGTGTTGTCGGTCAGGGTATCGAAATCAATCGTCACGCCGTAGGGAGTTCCAATTTCGTCCTGCCGGCGATAGCGCCGGCCGATGGCGCCGGTCACATCCCAGAAACAGTTCCAGCGCTTCTGCAGGAGGTCGAACACCTCGCGGCCCTTGGCCACGAGCTCGGGTTTGTTTTTCAGGAGCGGGAACACGGCCACCTTGATGGGCGCCATGCCCGGCACAAACCGCAAGACCGTGCGCAGTTCATAGCCGGCAGGCACGGGCTTGCCCGGCTCAGCCTCGACACACGAGCCGGCGGTGTCGCCCGAGGGCACCCATTCCTCGCGGTAGGCCTCGCACAGGATCGCCAGCGCAATGCGATCCACGCCGGCCGAGGGTTCCACGACGTGGGGCACGAATTTTTCCTTGGTCTCCTGGTCGAAATACTCCAGGCTTTTCCCGCTGAATTTCTGGTGCTGGCTCAAATCGAAGTCGCCCCGCGCGGCAATCCCTTCCAGCTCCTGCATGCCGAACGGGAAATCGTACATGACGTCCACACAAGCGCTGGCGTAATGGGCCAGTTCGTCCTTGCCGTAAACATACTGCTGAAGGCTTTCCGCCGGCAGGCCGATGCGCTCATACCAGCGCATACGCTCCTTGACCCAGTAGTCGTGCCACTCGGCATCGCTGCCGGGCTTGATGAAATATTCCAGTTCCATCTGCTCGAACTCGCGCGAGCGAAACGTGAAATTGCGCGGATTGATTTCATTGCGAAAGGCCTTGCCGACCTGGGCGATGCCGAACGGTATTTTCTGACGCGCGACCGCCAGGACGTTGGCAAACTGCACAAAGATACCCTGCGCCGTTTCCGGCCGCAGGTAAGCCACGGCCGAGTCTTCCTCCACCGGACCAACAAATGTTTTGAACATGAGATTGAAGGCTCGCGGCGGGGTCAGGTCCTTCGACCCGCAGGCCGAGCACTTGACGCCCGCAGGCAGTTCAAAGCCCTTTTCGGTCTTGACCAGCTTTACGCCCTGCTCCTCGCAGAGCATGTCGGCGCGGAATCGTTTGCGGCAAGCCTTGCAGTCCACCATTGGGTCGGCAAAACTGGCGATGTGCCCGGAGGCTTCCCATACCTTGGGATGCATGATGATTGAGCTGTCCAGGCCGACGATATTTTCACGCCGGTGGACGATATCGCGCCACCAGGCATCGCGGATATTTCGTTTGAGCTCACAGCCCAGGGGCCCGTAGTCCCAGAACCCATTGATCCCGTCGTAAATTTCGGAACTTTGAAAGATAAACCCGCGGCGCTTACACAGCGACACTAACGCATCCATGGAAACCTTGTATTGATTGCGTTGCATAGCTCCGCATCCTGACCGAACGGAAGAAGAGGGTCAAGGAAAAACCGCGACAGAAAAAACCTCTGGCTTGACAGACAGTAGCATCCCACAGGATGCGCGGGTGGGCTATAGGCGACATGCTTTTCGGGGACACCATGATGGCTTCAAAAACGTTCCGGGGGCTTGGTTCTTCGTTATTTCAAAACGGAAAACGATGAAGAAATGAACCGCGGAACGCGCCAATACCACCGAACGTCGCAGGTGACGCTACTCAAACCAGAGCGTAACGGCGGTTTGAGTTAGCATCCACCTGTCTTGTTCGACAGATCCTCCCCTACATGTACTGCATCGTAGAAACTTTCCTTATAGGCCGTATCCAGCATTGCAGCAATGTTCTCCGGAGGGACATTGCCCATGATGTTATGAACCTGGTTGAAGACAAAGCCGCTGTTCTTCTTGAATATTCTCATCAGGTGACGCACGTGGTCGGTCACGGCACCGGGTGTCCCGGTCGCCAACACACGCTGGGTATCGCAGCCGCCACCCCAAAAACAGATGTCGTCACCAAAGTCATCCTTTAACTTCTGCGGATCCATGTTGTTCGCTGAGATCTGCACGGGATTCAGCACATCGATCCCGGCATTAATCAGCATCGGTATCAGCTCCTTGATGGACCCGCAATTGTGCAGGAAGACCTTGATATCGCTGTTGGCGTGAACGAAGTCGCAGAATCGCTTGTAGTAGGGCATACAGAATTCTTCGATGTACCTGGGGCTGCACATGGGGCCATTCTGCGTTCCCATGTCGTCGCCCATTGTCACCAGTTGTATGTACTGACCGGCAGAGTCAATCACCTTGCCCATACGTTGTATGCTGTTGGTCACGGATTGCTCTCTAAGCTCATGCAATGCTTTCGGGTCGTCGCCAGCGAGTATAGCGTCGTCGATACTGCCTGCCCCATAAGAGGCGAAACCGAGACCATGGCTATATCCCACCAGGTTTGTGGCGTAGTCCGTTTCCTTGAAGATACGTTCGGCCTCCTGTGCATAAAGCGCGACACGATCTTCCTCCGTGCCGTTTCCCCAGTCCGACAACCAGGCACCATCGAAGAAATAGCCACCCGCCAGCATGCGCATTGAGGCATCGCCCTTACTGATACTCCACTCGCCCGCTTCAGTTCGTTGCGGGTTGGCCTCAGCCGGGATAGTGAAAGTGAATTTGCCCCGAGGGTTCCATGAAGCCATGCCTGGAAAAGGCGGTTCCAGCAGAATGCAGTCGCAGTGGAAACGTTCCAGGATGTCCAGATCTACATAGGCAAGCCCCTGCACCATATCTGGAATCCATATTTTGTCGGTCGATAGCCCTAGATGTTCGCGCAGGTTCCAATAGGCGAACATAGAGATGCCTGTCGACATATGGCTCCCTAGGTCAATGGGCACCCGGTCAACGGGTTTATGGTTGATCGCGCGGATAACGCGTTCTCGCGATGTCATGGTTTCCTTGTTCACTCGCATTCCCTTGATCGTAACGCTGGCGTTCTCGCGCGCGGTTTACCGCGTCGCTGAGCAACGCTTTGTTGGAAATCACCTGTAAGATTCCACTTCTTTCATTAACGTCGCTGCTTCGTGCTGTGTGGCGAACGACGTCATTATGTAGACTCCCTTTCCGCCGATCGCGTCCAGAAGCGGGAGGATTTCATCCCTGCTGGCACCAACGACCTGAACCGATTTCCCAGCGTCGAGAATCCTCTTGTACATTTCGAACCAGCGGGGATTGCCTCCGCCTCCAATCCCTGCCTGCGGAGTCCACTCAATGGCATCAAGCCCCTCAATATCGAGAAGGCAATCCAGATGACAGATGGCCTGTGTGCCGTCGAGATGATACATGGAGTTGTCGAGCCATTGGCATTGTTCTGTCAGGCGGGGAGCAACGAAACGTTGGAACATGTCCGGCGAGAACATGGCGGAAGCGTCGCACTGAACCTTTGCTGTTTTGCCAGGTCCCCAGAGGCGGAACGCCCCGTACGCTGAACTGCCATCCGCAAGCTTGGTGATATCGTATATCCATTGGTAAGCCTCGAACCAGGCTTGATTGATCTCGGCGACTTTCTGCTCCACCCACTCGGGCCTCTCGATCATATTCATCAAAAGAGCCTGGGGTTCCCGCAGTGATGCCAGAATGTCCACATTCTCAACCAGATCGGGGATGCCAACCAGGTATTTGTCCCGGCTGAGTTCTGCACAAGTTTCCATGGTCGCCTTGGTTACCTGCCACCACTCAGCCGACTCTTCAAATTGAAATGGAGGCAACTCCTCCGGGTTTTCGCTGTCGCGAACACAGGGCTCGAACCATACGGTTTCCGGCGAGAACCTGGGTTCGCAGCCAAGGAAGAGGGCAAGTGATCCGGGACCGATGTCTGTGTCTGCCATCGGCAGGACATCTGCCGGAAACGATTGCTGTGCAAGACGATGGTGGTTTCGCCGGGCTCTTAGCTCAGCATCGACATAGATGGCGCGGACGGATGCCACGTCTGGCGGTGCGCTGGTGTGTTCGTGGGGGACATCGCTACTTGGTGCTCCCCACATCCCAATGACCAAGCCATTGTGATTCCACCAGTCTCGGAAATGCTGCTTGGTTTCTTCCCAGTTTGCTTTCCACATGGTCGTATCTTTCTCTATTTTTAACGTTTCGGAGAGCTTCTCAGGAATCCGCGCTTTGCGCGGATTCCTTAGTAACTGCTCCATCCGGTTGTTCGGAGGTCCCCTCTTCCTTGCTCACGATCCTCGGTTCTGCTTCTCCGGCTTCCACCATCCGTCGTTTGAGCGTACGCGCCAGTTCCGCCCGTATCTCGCGGAGGCCTGGATTGGTGACGAGGTTGTTCCGCTCATGCGGGTCCGATTCGAGATCGTAGAGAGAATCCTCAACATAGAGATCACTGGACGGGTCGCCTCCGGATTTGTCCGGCGCGCGAACGCTATACTTCCATCTCTGCGTTCGGGTGGCACGCCCACACTGGCTCTCACTGATCTGGAGGAAGACTTCTTCGGGCCACTCAGCGGTTTGGTCCGAAAGCAAGCGTTGCAGCGCATGCCCGCGCATGGTATCCGGGGGCGTGATGCCCGCCGCTGTCATAATGGTTGGAGGCAGATCGATCAGGCTTGTCAATTCCCGTGGACATTTCCCACCTTTGAACCCCGGGCCGTTCATGACTAGAGGGATTCTGATACAGCCGTCGTGACAGGACCGTTTGTACTCGGAGTTACGCGTGCAGAAGTGCGAGCCGTGATCGCTGGTGTAAATCAGCAAGGTGTTGTCCTCCAGTCCCAGTTCCTGCAAGGTGTCGCGAATACGCCCGAGGTTCTCGTCCAGACTGTGAATACACCCAAGATAGTCAGCAAACTCCTCGCGCCAGTCACCCTCCGTTTCAACAAGGTCGCCCGGCACCACGAAATCCTTGAACTTCTCCTTCGACCCCTTCGGCCCCTCGTAGTGTCCATGGTCATTCTGATGGTGGGGCTCGATGTACGACAGGAAGAGGAAGAACGGTTTATCACCTGTGCGGGTGCGCAGATACTCAAGAGCCCAATCCGTCTGTGCATCTGCCCGATAACGCCCCTCTGGAAAGTCCCGTCGGTTTCCTTCCGTGTCAAACATGTGGCCATCATAACTGTGCGAAGTGAACTCCAGGACATCTGCTGCCAGCCAGTAGTCGTAGCCGCCTCTTCGTTCACGGGGAACGGGCCTCGCCCTGAAATCGTCCGTACCGTCTATTGGACCGAACGAGGCCAGATGCCACTTGCCGATGTAGGCCGTATCGTAGCCTTGCTCCGATAGGTGATGCGCGATGGTCTGCTCCTTCAAGGGGAGCATCCTGTTATTCATATGACACCCGACTTCTGTTGCATACTTCCCGGTCTGGATGCATGCCCGTGCAGGGCCGCAAACCGGTTGGCAGGTGAAGGCGTGCTCAAAGCGGACACCTTCCGCGGCCAGGCGATCGAGGTTGGGCGTGATCGCAAGTGATTGACCATAGCATCCGCAGGTGTCCCAGCGTTGCTGGTCGCTGAATATTAAAATGATGTTGGGTTGTTCCATTGCCTTTCCTATCTCCGAACGTTGCCGCTGACCGGCGCGCTTCAGCGTGTACGGTCCAGCGGCTGGTTAGAAGGTGTATTTCGTGTTAATTTTGGTTTTCTCATAGAGTCAAGTATGACGAGGCTTATTACAAATATGATGACTGAAAAACCCAAAAACATGAAAGCAGTTTTTTCTCTTGTCATGCTGTAGGCATCGTTAACCGCAGCTTCATATATTTTTGCAATTCTCTCTGGATATTGTGAGAGTTCTTTTCGGGAGGGGTAGACGGTGTTGTTTTGACAGAGTTTAAATCAGCATGTCGGGCTATACTATATGCTTTCAGCCGTACTTCACGCATTACAAAACCACAACTACTCATAACACCCATGATTGAAATCACAAATATAAGGACCAAAAGAGCTTTGATGATTCTCGTGCTGAAAGTAAAAAACATTTTCTTTCCCTCCTTCGAACAGGTTAAATATTGAGCCTACTTCGCGCAGAGGACAATCCCCTACGCAACGAAGAGATGCTATGGACGCGCGCGTCAACAGTCAAGGGTCTAAATGCTTGCATATCAGCCATATTTCAACACGCCATGTTTTGCGCTGGCCGCAAAAGTAGGCTTTGTGCTAAATGTTAAAGCCTGACTTATGCAGATGCGATTTGACGATATAATTTCCCGCATAAAACCTACCTCGGGGAAAACATGGACAACGCACCGATCTGTTTTGATGACTGGGAGCATGCCTTGAGGACGTCTGTGCCTGCGGATCGGCGCCACGCCTATCGCGAAGCCATTGTAAAATTCAGATACTGGCTTCGGAAGACCGGTAAATTGCCGGACGCCGAGACGTTCAGGGAGCATTTGGAGTGGAAGAAGTCCTATCTGGTTCCAGACCGATTCGAAATACGGCGTGAGGCGTTGCGATGGTATTACCAAGAGGGCAATTTGCGGATAAAAGCGGCAGTGCAAGAGAAGTCGCCGCCATTGCCGACAACAAGGACTACTTGTGAACCGATCATTCGTCCCGAACAAATCCAACCACTCCGGCCAGAGCCGAAAACGGATCAAGGGGCGCCCTGTTCGTCGCTCCACGTACTGCTGTCCTTTATCTCCAGCCTGTTGTCTGCCCTCGGACTTATCCCACCGACTTGTCCACCGAAGCTCCTTGAGTAAAGGTGAAAGCGGGTTTGCGTAGAGGGAAGCACCATGGCGTAGGAGGGTCCGTCGTCCCGCCTTCGCCCTGCGGGCTACGGTGGGCAGGCCGTCTTACAGAATCCGCCCCGCCCGCCGATCAGTCAAACCGTTCTGGTCAAGGGTAAGAACACCGTTCACCATCACACATTCGATCCCCTGCGCGAGAGCGTGGGGGGCGGCAAATGTGGCGACATCGGTTACGGTGTTGGGGTCGAAAACGACCAGGTCGGCATAAGCACCCACCACCACCCTGCCCCGCCCCTTGAGCCGAAAATGGTCCGCCGGCAGACTGGTCATTTTCCGGATCGCCTCCGGTAATGCCACGGTTTTGCCATCCAGCGCCGCGCGCAGAAACCTTGGAAAAGCGCCATAGGCGCGCGGATGCGGAAAATCCCGGCTCAGCGGCCCCTGGAGCGCGCGCAGGGAAGCGTCGGACCCTAACATGACAAACGGCTCGGCCAAAATTTTCCACATGTTCTCTTCACTCATGCCGAAGAAAAAAGCGCTGGTTTTCAGCGCATCGCTTTCCATGAGCCGTAAGGCCGCCTCGATTGCGTCAACACCCAATGCCTGCGCAACTTCCGGCAAAGGCCGTCCGCGGAATGAAACCTCGGCCGTGGAGCCAATCACGACGCCTTTCCAGTCATCCGCCAGCCGGGATGCCGTCATGTCCTGCCGCAGGCGCGCGCGTTCTTCAGGATCGCGCAGGCGCCGCAGAACGGCGTCCCGCCCGCCGGCCTGGGCCCAGTCGGGCAAGATCACGTCCAAATCCGTGCCGCCGGCCGTATAGGGATAGCGGTCGGCCGCCACGTCAAGCCCTGCCGCGCGCGCGCGGCGGATCAATTCCAGCGCCGCCTCCACTTTCGACCAGTTGTTGCGTCCTGATGTTTTTAAATGGGAAATCTCAAGGCGCACGCCCGTCTGACGAGCAATGGCCAATGTTTCCTCGATCGCTTCCAGCAGATTTTTCCCTTCACTGCGCATGTGCGTGGTGTAAATTCCATCGCGCCGGGCGGCCACGCGCGCCAGGTCGGCAAATTCCCCGGGCGCAGCAAACAGGCCCGGCGGATAAATCAAGCCCGTACTGAACCCGCGCCCGCCCTCGTCCATGCTCTGTTCCAAGAGCCGTGCCATGGCGCGGCGTTCGTCGGCCGTCGCCGCTCGGGCTTGGTAGCCCATGACCCACGCGCGCAGTTTTCCGTGGCCGATCAACAGCATGACGTTCGGCGCGGGGCGCGCCTGCTCCAGCAGGCGCCGGTAGTCAGCCACACTCCGCCACGCGCCGGGATAGGTTTGGTCGCGCCAGTCGGATGGCAGCCAGGCGGCATCCGCCAACGGCGCCGCACTGGCGCCGCAATTGCCGACGATTTCAGTCGTAATACCCTGAAAAAGCTTGCTCGGCGCCGAAGGCTCGATCAGGAGATAGGCATCGGAATGGGAATGGGCATCAATAAACCCGGGTGCGACACACCTACCCGCCGCGTCAATCACGGCGGCGGCCTCGGCGGGACCCAAGTCGCCGATGACCGCAATGCGTTCGCCCGCGATGCCGACATCGGCCCGTACGGGATCGGCGCCCGTGCCATCCAATACCTGCCCGCCGATGATCTTGTAATCCAGCATATTTGGCTACGACGGCGGGACTGCCGGCGCCGACAGCATGGCCATCACTTCGGCCTGGACATGTTCGATCTGATCCAGGCGCAGTTGGGGATCAGTGATGATAAAAGTATCGCCGGTCTTGCGGTGTTCGTAAACGCGCACGAGTTTGCCGTCGTCCTGTTTGCGGACATCCCGCTCGACAAGCATACGCCGCCGCTCCAGCATAACGGCCAGAATGAACATGACGTTGCCGTTGGCCGGATCGTTTTTCTCCATCAGCGCGCGCAAAAGCGATTCCGCCGTTTCTTTTTTCAGCGCCTCCGGAGGCGCCGGCAACGGCATCTCAAAAACGCCGCGCCAGACACTGACGGCCTGCGGCATGCGGCCCGCCTCGCTCCAGCAAGCCGCACAGCAATCCAGGCGCGCATACCCGTCCGACCCATATGTCAGCCGCGACACATATTCCTGCCGATCGGCGAACGGTGTCTGACACTTGCCGCACACCGCGGCACGCGGTTTGATATCCCAATCCTGGTTAATCATGGCGGTAACATCCAAAGAGATCAGCCAGAAAAAATCAGTCTTGACTCTTTAATATCGATCCGTTTGACCTCTGACCTCTACTTCGCTTCCCGCACCAGTTGCCGGCACTGCCAAAGATAAATACTGCCTGAAAATACAGTTAAAACAGCCACAAGGGCGGAGAGCCAAAACGTTACATAATGAAAATAACGGTCATAATACAGATTGAGGAACGTTGGCAAAGCATCGCCTTTCAGCAGGAGCGGCAAAAGGTCCTCGCGAGCGGCCAACCCGATCAGGATTATGCCAATGACAATCATCTGCCAGACCGCCTTGTGCTTACCCCAGCGGCTGGCAGGGATCACCCGTCCCTGGTTGGCCGCCAAGAGGCGCAACCCCGTGACCATGAATTCCCGGGTCAGGATAGTGATTACGATCCAGGCCGGCACAATTTGATGGTTGGCCACAAAACTGACGAATGCCGCACAGATGAGCACCTTGTCCACCAGCGGATCCATGAGTTGGCCAAACGCCGTGACGGTCCCCGTGCAGCGCGCCAGCCGTCCATCCCAATAATCGGTAAACGCCGCCATCACAAAAACAAAGAACCCGATCGTCTTGCCAAACGGGATCGGCAAAGTCAAAAAGATGGTCAGGACAAACGCCATCCCAAACCGGCTGACTGTTAATTGATTGGATAAGTTCATTAATGAAAGCGGCTAACGCCGCAACTTTGACAAAATAATTAGCCACAAAAATGCACAAGATTCACAAACATGATAAATTAACGCTCTTTTTGTACTTTTTGTGTATCTTCCATGAGAAGGCTTGTCAAGAAGCGACTGACGTGGCAGGCGCTGGGCTCCGATCCTGAGGCATGTTATGCTTCCATTCGCACTCTATAATGGGTCATTAATTCAGACCCGGTGCATGGTTGGGTCCGCCATGGGGCTGCAACCTTTGCGCCGCACTCGAGGTGCAGAA
>VSJD01000129.1 GCA_008636095.1 Kiritimatiellota bacterium
CTATCATTGTGAAAAGCAAAAAAGGCGTTCTCGGTTCCATGACTTCCGCCTTTGTCGCCGGGACAGGCAAAGCGTTCATTGACATTATGGGGCAGAAGGGGGAGATTTTCTATGATTATTGCGACCCCGACAAGGTGAAAATCAAACTCATCAACAAACAGGAATGGGAAATTAAAACTGTTGAGCCCAGCGGCGGGTTTACCGAACAGATCGCCCATTTCCTTGGCGCTATAAATGGAAAACACAAGCTGAGCTGTACTTCTTTTGACGGATTGAGAGCCGTCGAAATCATTCAGAGCACCTATAATTGAAAGGATTAATAAAATGAAAAAGATTGGTTTTATTGATTATTATATTGATGAATGGCATGCGAATAACTATCCCAAAATGATCCGCGAGTCCTCGTACAAGGACAAATTTGAAGTCGCGCTTGCCTGGGATGATGTTAAAAAAGAAGGCAAAAAATCCATTGACGAATGGTGCCAGGAACAGAAAGTAGGGAAGGCGGATAGCATAAAACAGGTTATAAAGGAATGCGACTGTATCGTGGTGTTGTCCCCCGATAACACCGAAGAACACGAAAGACTTGCCGGCCTGCCTCTGCGCAGCGGCAAGCCGGTCTACATTGACAAGCCTTTTGCCCCGACGCTTGCCGCGGCAAAACGCCTTTTCGCCAAGGCCGAAAAATATTCCACACCCCTTATGTCGTGTTCGGCCCTGCGTTTCGGCTCGGCCCTTGAAAACGCCATCAAAGACGAGATTGCCGGAGAAAAGGTTGATTTTGCGGCGATTCAGGGCGGCGGCGTTTTTCATATTTATGCCATACACCAGATCGAAATGCTTGTAATGCTAATGGGCGCAGGCGCGCAGAAAGTTATGCAATGCGGCGTGGAAGCCAGCAAACTTATGCTGGTTGACTACGGCAACGGCAGGAGGGCAAGTGTAAACCTCATTCCCGGACAGCCATTCCGTCTGTCTGCCCAGTACGGCAAGGATAAATGCAAAGTGATAAACGAAATGCCCGACTTTTTTCCCCGTTTTATTGAAGGCATGCTCAAATTCTTTGACACAGCTATACCGCTTGTCCCCAAAGAACAGACACTTGAAATAGTCGCCCTTATCGAGGCTGGAACTAAAGCCCTCGCAAGACCCGACAAGTGGGTAAAAGTCGGCAAATAAATAATTTCCGAATTTTTCGTGGTTTATGTCCTATATAATGACTCGCAGGGAAAAACTCACGTAATTTTCGCTTGCAGGCGTTTCTAAGCGCCGGGTGTATTGGCATGAATCATGGATGCAGGGATGAGGTTAAGACTCACTTTTTAGAATCGGAGTATCAAAACGGCCGGCAGGAAGTGCGCGTTCTTTTACCGGACAAATACGACGGCAAAAAGAAGCATAAAGTTCTGTATGTCCTGCCGGTCGAAGCGGGCTTCAACAGGGTATACGGCTACGGACTCGGCGTGCTTCAGGAAATGAACGCGCACAATGGCTACGATCTGATCATGGTTCAGATGGGATTTGAGAAGGAGCCATGGTTTGGAGACCATGCCGTCAACCCCGGGATCCGTCAGGCCAGCTACTTGAAGAAGGCGGTTGTTCCCTTCATTGAAACCAATTATTCCGCCTTTGGCTCTCCGGAGGGGCGACTTCTGTTCGGATTCAGCAAGAGCGGCTGGGGTGCGTTCAGCCTTATTCTGACTTATCCGGATTTCTTCGGTTACGCGGCGGCATGGGATGCGCCGCTACTCCTCGAAGGATTCCATTTCGGCATGCAGGCTGTTTATGGCACGATGGAGCAACTAATCCGATATCATCCCGGACTGTTGGTTACAAGACAGCAAATGGCTTTTCAAGATAAGACCCGGCTTGTACTGACCGGGGAAAAGGATTGGGGAAAAGGAATACCAACGCCGAGCGGTGGCAGTCATACAGTGGAGATGCATGAATTGCTCGAACACAATATGATAAAACACTACTACGACAACAGGTTGAGCGCGCCGCATTGCTGGCATAAGTCCTGGATGGTACCAACCTTGAAAGCTTTGATGAATCTGACGAAGTAGAATGCAAAGGACAACCCAAACAGGAGGCTACATGGATTCGGTTCGAACAGAACTTGTTCGTTACGGCATCAAAATTGTCCAGGCCCGGCTGGTGGCCGGCGCTGGCGGCAACATCAGCGCTCGGGATGGCGACATCATCTGGATGAAACCCAGCGGCCTGGCCCTGGATGAAATGACCCCAGCGGACTTGTGCGGCATGGACCTTAAAACAGGCCGGCAGATCAAGGGGAAGCGCAGGCCGACCTCGGAAGTGAATATGCATTTGGCGATATATCGCGCGCGTCCGGATGTAAACGCCGTGTTTCATACCCATTCCGCCTGGGCCTCCGGCGTCATTACCTCGGGTGTTACCCTGCGGCCGATGTTTGCGGAGTTTGTCAACGATTTGGGGCGCACCGGTACAGTCCCCTACGTGACACCCACTACGCAGAGATTAGCTGACGCCATGGGCAAAAAAGCCCGGACTTGCGACACGATTTTCATGGTCAATCACGGCGTGCTGGCGGTTGGCGTGAACCAGAAACAAGCCTATTTTCGCGTAGTAGTGGTGGAGGATGCGGCCAAATCGCTCGTGGCCGCGTGTGTGGTTGGCCGTCCGCGGTTTTTAAACCAGCGCCAGGCCCGGGAAATTCTTTCGCTTCCTGCGGTCAAACATCGCACAAAAATGGCGGAAGCCGGCGGGTAGGGGGCAGATGCCAGACGACAGATGACAGACGCCAGCCCGGAGAAGATGGAAGACGGATGCCAGACGTGGTCCGAATTCAAGACAAATAAAGAAGGGGCCAATGAAAAAGCGATATGTGCAGGTCGGCGTGGGTGGTCGGTCGGAAATGTACACAAAGGCCATTTTACAGACGTTCCCGAAGGAATCGGAATTAGTCGGGCTTTGCGACAACAACCGGGGACGGATGGAACTACGCAATCGGTTGATCGTCGGGAAATATAAGGGCCGGCCGGTGCCGATGTATTCCGACACCGAATTCGACCGCATGATCCATGCACAGAAGCCGGACGTAGTCATTGTCACCACGCGGGATTGTTTCCACGACCGCTACATTATTCGGGCCATGGAACTCGGCTGTGACGTAATTACCGAAAAGCCCATGACCACCGACGAGAAGAAATGCCAGCGCATTATTGATACCGCCCGCCGGACGGGCTGCCGGGTGCGCGTGACGTTTAATTACCGCTACTCGCCGCCGCGCACGCAGGTCAAGGATCTACTGATGCGCGGCGTTATCGGCAAAGTGCTTTCCGTGGATTTCAGCTGGCTCCTGAATACGAGTCATGGGGCCGATTATTTCCGCCGCTGGCATCGGGAAAAGAAAAATTCCGGCGGGCTTATGGTGCACAAGGCCACGCACCATTTTGACCTTGTCAACTGGTGGCTTTCGGCCAGTCCCGTGGAGGTGTTTGCCATGGGCGCGCGCCGGTTCTACGGCGCCGGCAATGGCATGGCCGAAAAGCTGGGACTGAAGGGGCACGCCGAACGCTGTCTGATTTGCCGCTGCCAAAAGCGGTGTAAGTTTTATCTCGATCTGAAGAAAAAAGTCTGCTTGGAAAACATGTACTCTGGTTTAAAAGCGATGTATTTGGATTGTGAACGCTATGACGGTTATTTTAGGGATCGGTGCGTGTTCGGCAAGACGATGGATATTGAGGATACGATGAACCTGGTGGTGCGCTACAATACGGGCGCCTTCATGTCGTATTCCCTCAATGCCTTTACGCCGTGGGAGGGCTATCAGGTTGCATTCAACGGGACCCGGGGTCGCCTGGAGCACGATTGCGTGGAAAGCGTTTACATCAGCGGCGATGGCCGGGTGCAGGGTGAAACCATTCCGAATGGCACCAAGATCCGGCTGTATCCGCATTTCAAACCGGCCAGGAATATCGCGGTTGCCGTTGCCAAGGGCGGCCATGGTGGCGGTGACTACCCGTTGCTGGCGGATATTTTTTCATCGCACCCGCACCGGGATCCCTATATGCGCACAGCGGATGTGGCCGGCGGCGCCATGAGCATCCTGACCGGTGTGGCCGCGAATAAAAGTATGCGCACGGGCCGGCCGGTCCGGATCGCCAGCCTGGTCAAGCGCCTGCCGACCGTTAAAATGACCTCGATGAAGGAATGGTAAACGGCAGGAAGACGGATGCCTGACGACAGACGACGGACGACAGACGTCGGCCTGCCCACCATAGCCCCCGTGGCGACGGCGGGACCGGAGGCAGGAGAAAGACAAACGACAAAAAAAAGGAGCTGATTTTTTATGAAAGCGGCTGTGATCAAAAAACCGGGTATGATAGTGGTGGAGGATGTGCCGAATCCGACGCCGGGCGCCGGGGAGGTATTGTTAAAGATCGAGGCCTGTGCGTTGTGCGGGACCGATCAGCGCGTGCTCTCGGGCGAAAAGCACGTGGATGTCAACATCGTGGGCCATGAAATCACCGGCACGGTGGCGGGGGTCGGGGTAGGGGTTAAAACGATAAAGAAAGGCCAGCGTTTCATTGTGCAGACGGTCATCGGCTGTGGCCAGTGCCCGATGTGCAAAATCCATCGCGAGAACCTTTGCGAAAAGGGTTTTGTTGCCATGGGCTACCAGTTTAACGGCGGGTTTGCCGAATACATGGTCATGCCGAAAGTGGCGGTGGACCAGGGCTGCCTGATCCCGATTCCGGCCGATCTCTCGGCGGAGACCGGCACGCTGATCGAGCCCCTGAGTTGTTGCGTCAACGGCATGAAATACATTCCCCTGGAACAGATGGAGCATATCGTGATTTTTGGCGGCGGAATTATCGGCGTGCTCAATGGCCTCGTGGCGCGTGCGCGCGGCGCAAAGCGCATCACCATTATGGACGTGTCCGCGGCGCGGCTGGATCTGCTGAAAAAGTTGGGCTTGCCGTTTGACGATCTGATTAATTCGGGCGTCAATAGTCCGGCTGAATGGGTCAAGACCGCCACCGGCGGGCGCGGTGTGAATGCCGTGGTCGTGGCGGCTTCCGTGAAAGCGCTGGTGGGGGTCGGTCTGAATTTGTTGCGTCGCGCGGGGCATCTTTCCATATTTGCCGGCATGCCAAAATCCGACCCGGTGCTTCCATTGGACACGAACCGGATTCATTATTACGAGCTCAATCTGCATGGCGCCAACAGTTCTTCGCAGGAGGAATATCTGCAGGCGCGCGATTTCCTGGTGGCCGGTAAGATTGACGCTCGTCCGCTGGTAACCCATCGTTTCCGTCTGGACCAGTTCAACGAAGCCGTCAAAACCCAGGGCGATCCGTCCTGCGGGTCCCTGAAAATCGTTATTATTCCGTAAACACTTAAGGACCTATGAAGGTGTTCGGTGTTCAGCGTTCGGAGTTCGGTGGAGCAGGACCGATGAATGGCGCGTTGAGTGAGCCACAACAACTGCTGTCTTCCCGAATACTGAACCCCGAACACTGAAAACCTAAATAGCAGTCACGAAAGGAAAATAATATGCTCAAAGATAAACGGGCCGTGATTACCGGTGGGGCGCAGGGATTGGGCGAAGCCCTCACCGCGCGCCTGCTGAAGGAAGGCTGTCGTGTCCTGGTGGCCGATATCCAGGATAAGCAGATTGACGTGACGGTAAAAACACTCCGGGCAACATTCGGTGATAAGATCGAGGGTATGGCATGCGACGTGACCGTGGAGGGCGATGTTGCCGCGCTGGTGGACAAAGCCGTCCAACGGTTCGGCGGTCTGGACGTTTTCGTGGCCAATGCCGGTATTCTCGTTTCGGGCTCGCTTCCCGAGTTCGATGTCGCCAAATGGCGTAAGGTCATGGATGTCAACCTGGTGGGCCAGATGATCTGCATGAAGTATGCCTTGCGGGTCATGGCGCGCCAGAAGAGCGGCGCCTACATCCAAATCAATTCCAAGTCGGGCAAAAAGGGCTCATTCAAAAATTCGGCTTATGCCGCTTCCAAGTTCGGCGGGATCGGGCTTGTGCAGAGCGCGGCGCTGGAAATGGCCGCGCTGGGCGTACGGGTCAACGCCGTCTGCCCGGGTAACATGCTGGATTCGCCGTTGTGGGTCAACAGTCTGTTCAAACAGTATGCGCAGAACCAGGGGATTACCGAGGCAGCTGTGCGGCAGAAATACATTGACCAGGTGCCGATGCGGCGCGGGTGCGTGTATGAGGATGTCTGCAATGTGGTGATGTTCCTGGCCTCGGAACAGTCCGGCTATATGACCGGCCAGGCCATTAACGTGACCGGCGGACAGGAGATGCGCTGAAATCAGACGACGGACGCCAGACGACAGATGATGGAGAGGCAGAACCGAGAAGCAAACATCGACTTGTCCACCATAGCCTTGGCGACGGAGGAACATCCAACCCTCCTACGCCCGGGCGCTTCGGAGGGCAAGCCACCGAACGCCCAACATCGAATGGAATAGCGAAGGGCGGAACAGAGAAACAAACACTATTATGCGGAACGCATGAGATGAAAAATCGAAAATCGAAAACCTGCCCGCAGTGCTTCCGGCCCAGCCGATGCAGGCGGGTCGAAAATCGAAAATCAGCCCGGTTTATGGCGGTTGATCTGGGCGCCTCGGGCGGCAAGTGTTTTGCCGGGATATTTGATAACGGCGCCTTCTCCATGCGCGAGGTTCACCGGTTTGCCTATGAATGTATTTCCTTTCATTTGCCCGACTGCGCGGGCCAGCCCGTGGAGCGTATGGTTTGGGACGATACGCTCATCTATGCTCATATCCTGACCGGCCTGCGCGCGTACCGGCGCGATGTAGGGAAAAGCCTCGATGCCATCGGCATTGATACCTGGGGCGCGGATGGTCAGTTTATCACCGCCGACGGTGACATGCTTGGCAAGGTCTATGCCTATCGCGATCACCGCCTGGATACAATGATCGCGCAAGTCAAGGCGCGCATCCCGGCCGAGCGGATTTACGCCATTACCGGCATCCATTTTCAGCCGTTCAATGTAAGTAACCAAATCCTCTGGTTTATGCAGCACCGGAAACACCTGCTGCTGTCCAAATGCCGGTATGTGCCGATCCCATCGCTCTTTTATTATTACCTGGGCGGTATCATCAAGGTGGATTCGTCCTGGGCCAGCATTACCCAGTTGATGGACGCCAAGTCGAAAACCTGGAGCGGCGAGATTCTGGACAAGCTCGGCATCCCGCCGGAGGTCCTGCCGGAGATTGTAGCGCCCGGCACGGTGATCGGTAAACTTCAGGAAAAAATCGCGGAAGCGATTGGTTTGAACGCGGCCAGCCTGGTTGCCGTCGGTGCCCACGATACCGCCAGTGCCTTTGCCGCCGCGCCGGTGGATGATCCGCGCGAGGCGCTGATCATCAGCTCGGGCACGTGGTCGCTGGTGGGCAAGCTGGTACCGGAGCCGATTACGACGCCGCGTGCCCTGGCGGCCAATCTCAGCAACGAGGGCGGGATCGGTAACATCCGCCTCCTGAAAAACTGCATGGGTGGCTGGCTGGTGCATGAACTGCGGCGCACCTGGCGCGATGCCGACGGCAAGGAAACGGAATGGGCGGAGCTGTACTCTCAGGCGCAGGCAGCGGAGCCATTTGCGGCTTTTATGGATCCGGATGATCCCGGCTTCTACAATCCGGCCAACATGGAAAAGGCATTTGTTCAATATTGCCGGAAGACCGGACAACGTGCGCCGACGACCCGTGGCGGCCTGGTGCGCATGGCCTATGAGAGCCTGGCGCTCAAGTACCGGATGATCAACGAGGATATTTCCGCCGTGTGTGGTCAGAAGACCCGCCAGGTGCATATCGTGGGCGGCGGCTCGCAGAACGAATTGCTCAACCAATTTACCGCTGATGCCCTGGGCCTGCGCGTGGTGGCCGGTCCCGTGGAAGCCACGGCCGTGGGTAATATAATGGTGCAGGCCATGGGCCTGGGTGTTATCCATTCCCTGCGCGACGCCCTGCCGATCATCAAACAGGCTTTTCCAATCCGAGAATTCAAGCCGGTCAATACCGCCGCCTGGGATCAGGCCTACGCCCGCTTCCGGAAGCTGGTGCCACCCCGACCTTCCTTGGATTGACAAGTGACAAAACAAAAGGGAACGAACTATGGAAAAAAGGGCATGTGGGAAGGCGTCATTGGAGTTGGCGGTGATGGGGATCGGGTGTTGGTCATTTGGCGGCGGCGCATACTGGGGCGCGCAAAATCAGAAGGATGTCGAGGCCGTGGTCAAAACTGCCTTGGATGCCGGGTGCAATTACTTCGATACGGCCGAGATGTATAACAACGGCGAAAGCGAACGGTCCCTGGGCAAGGCGTTGGGACGGCGACGGGCCGAAGCAGTTATCTGCACCAAGACCGGGCCGCAGAATGCGCATCGCGCCGATCTGCGACGAAAATGCGACGAGGCCCTGGGTCGACTCGGCTCCGATTATATCGACATCTTTATGATCCATTGGCCATTGGATCGTCCATCCACCCGCCAACACACGTCCGATCCGGCCGTCTTAAAACGTCCGCCCACGGCGGACGAGGCGTTCGGTGCGTTGATGGAGTTGCGTGCGGAAGGAAAAATCCGGCATATCGGCGTCAGCAATTTCGGCGTTCAACAGTTGACGGAAGCCCTGGCCACGGGCGCCGATATTGCTGTGAATCAGCTCGCCTACAACCTGCTGGCGCGCGCAATCGAAGATCGCATCGCGCCGTTATGCCTTGAGCGGGGCGTGGGGATTATTGGTTATATGCCGCTTATGCAGGGCTTGCTGTCGGATAAAGTCTCTACTTTGGATGACATGTCGCCCGAACGTACCCGGACGCGCCACTTTTCAAGCCGCCGGGCCGGTGTCCGGCATGGAGAACCCGGTTTTGAGGCGGAAACCATGAACGCGATCGAGGCCATCCGGCTAATCGCGCGCGACGCGAACCTGTCCGTCAGCCGTCTGGCCATTGCCTGGGCGGCGGCCAATCCGGCCGTGACGTGCGTGCTGGCCGGTGCGCGGAACAGTCAACAGGTTCAGGATAATATCCGGGGCGCCGATATCCGGTTGTCCGATCCGATCCTGAGGGCGCTGGATGCGGCCACCCGTCCGTTGATGGAAAAATGGGGGCCCAGTCCGGACTTATGGCAGAACGCCGCCAATAACCGGATCGAGTAGGGAGCACAACCTGTCTTGTCCGGCTGTGGTCTGTTACTACACCTCAAATTCTGCCACCAGCACAGTATGGTCTGAGGCCTGGGGCTTGAGGCGCGGGGCCAAATCAATGTAGCTGGCCAAAGACTTTGCGGCCAACGGTTGCGTTGCCAGGATGTGGTCAACCCGCCAGCCCATGTTGCGCTTGACCGCGTTCACGGTACGGTAATCGAAGAAGGTGTATTGTCCGCCTTCCGGATGATATTTCCGAAAAACGTCCTCAAAGCCCCATGCCTTGGTGTGTTCAAATGCTTTGCGCACGGCCTGGTGGTAGCAAACATGATTTGCCTGCTGGTCCGCGTTGTGGATATCTTTGGCCTCCGGGGCCACGTTGAGGTCGCCGACCCAGGCCAGTAACGTCTTGGGCGTGAAATGCCGGTCAAACCATTTCCGCAACCGCTCGAACCACTGGAGCTTGTATTGATACATTTCGTGCTCGATGGCGCGGCCCTGCGGGACGTAGGTGTTGACCACCTGGACGGGGCCGAATCTGGCCGCGACTAAACGGGTTTCGTCCGGCGATAGGCCGTCATCCAGACCGAACTGCACGTGGGTGGGTTTAACCTTGGAAAGAATCGCCACGCCGTTATACGATTTCTCGCCCCGGAAAACGACTTGGTAGCCGGCAGCCGTGATCTCTGCCGCCGGGAAATCCTGGTCCTGAACCTTGGTTTCCTGGAGACACAGGACATCCGGCTTGTTGCCGGCCAGCCAGGCGCTAATGGCCGTCATCCGCGAGCGTATCGAATTGACATTGAACGTGGCGATTTTCATGATGATGGCGTAATACCTGCATGTCACGCTAGCGTGCAATATTTAAGTTGTATGATGATGGAATCCGACCAAGGCTGGCAAGCTTTATTAATCGAACGACAATTAGTCGAACACAATTAGTCGAAGCCAGTTGACATTCCGTAGAAATGTAATAAATTAGCCCCTTGTTCGTTTGCCACCTAACGAAGCCAAAAGGAAGCCATGAAAACGATTGATGTCACCATTGTCGGCGGCGGCATGATCACGCACGACCTGATTCTGCCGTCCATCTATCAGCTCCAGCGCACGGGCGTGGTGGGCAAGATCAGCATTTGTGCGCTCAACACGCCGCCTCTGAAAACGCTCAAGGAATCACCGGAAATCTGCCAGGCATTTCCGGGACAGAGTTTTACCCCTTATCCGGCCCTCACCGAAACACCGGACAGAAATTTCCCGGATCTCTTCAAGCAGGTTCTGGCCAAGATGCCGCCCCGTCAGGCCGTGGTGGTGGCCATGCCGGACCAGTTCCATTACGCGGTGGTCAAGGAGGCTTTGCTGGCCAATCAGAACGTGCTGTGCGTGAAGCCCCTGGTGCTCAAGCACGAGCAAGCCGTGGAAATCGAAAAATCGGCATTTGAACGGGGCCTGTTTGTGGGTGTCGAGTATCATAAGCGGTTTGATCGCCGCTCGCTGATTGCCAAGCGGCAGTATGGCCTCGGCCATTTCGGCGAGTTCGTCATGGGCGAAGCCAAGATGATCGAACCCTATTACTACCGGTTTTCCAATTTCCAGAACTGGTTCACGGTGGATAAAACCGATCCTTTCGTTTATGTCGGTTGCCACTACGTGGACTTGGTGTTTTTTATCACCGGCCTGAAGCCGGTCGAGGTGTCCGTGGCGGGTGTCAAGGGCAAGTTTCCGAACGGCAACGAGGGCTATCTCTGGGCCAACGGTCGCGTGCGCTTTGAAAATGATGCAATTCTTTCGGTAACCGACGGTCTGGGCTACCCGGACGACGGCGCCGGCAGTAACGAGCAGTGCCTGACCATGTTCTGCGAGGGCAAGGGCAAGACCGGTATGATCATGCATGACGACCAGTTCCGCGGCGTGGTGCACAGCTACCTGGAGGGCATCGGCTGTGCCTCTTCGCATTACAATTACATCAACCCTGATTTTTACCGGCTGGTGCCGTGGGAAGGCGAGGGTTTTAAGCCGATCGGGTACGGGTTCGATTCGGTGGCCGCCACGATCAACACCATCCACCGCATGGAAAATGAGGTGGCGGGCCTGGGCGACGTTCCGTCCCTGGCCAAGCGGCGCGAGATCATCCAGGCGGTTGATCGCAAGGGCCTTATTGCGACACCGGCCAACAGCTCCATCAACGAACTTGTTGTGGAAGCTGCCCGGATATCTATCCTCCACGACGGCGACCGGGTCCGTATTCTGTATGGCGCCAAGCCGCATGTGGAATTATGTCGAGGGTAGGAGAGGTTGCCTGCCAATGCTTGGGGAAGCAGAACCGCAGTCCCAGTAAACGCCGAACATCCAACATCGAACGTCCAATGTCGAATGCTAATAGAAAGGATATGTTCCTATGGCCACGTATGATTTAACGCCCGTCAGCGTTCCGAAGGTTAACACCAAATACCGCACGATCAAGACCAGCATACCGGTGCCGCAGTCCCTGCCGATTTTTAAAAAACTGCAACAGTCGGAGCCCCGCTCAATGTCCGGTCAGCCCCCGATCATCTGGCATAAGGCCGATAATTTTATCGTCAGCGACAAATGGGGCAACCGCTGGATTGACTGGTCCTCGGGTGTGCTGATTGCCAATGCCGGCCACGGTCGCAAGGAAATTGCCATGGCGCTCAAGGACGAGATCGAGCAGGGCCTGCTGGCCTCCTACGTATTCGTGCACGAGAAGCGGGCGGAACTGACAACGATGCTGCAGGCGCTCTCACCGGACCCGAAGAACTACAGCGTGTTCCTGCTCAGCACCGGCAGTGAAGCTACCGAAAACTGCATCAAGATGGCCAAGACCTACGCCGTGGAAAAATACGGGATGCAGAAGCGTTATATCATTTCCTTCCAGAACGCGTTCCACGGCCGCACCATGGGCGCGCAACTGGCCGGCGGCATGCCGCGACTGAAAAAGTGGTTGGGACGGTTGGACCCCTCCTTTGTGCAAGTGCCGTTCCCGGACGGCTACAAGAACGAGGATACCTCGTTCGACCTGTTTGTTAAAACGCTTAAAAATAAGGGCGTCATCTTCAAGGATATCGCGGGCGTGATCACCGAAAGTTATCAGGGCGTCGGCCCCGACTTCCTGCCGGTGAAATATGCCAAAAAAATGGAGGCGTTCTGCCGCGAGCATGACATTATTATGACCTTTGACGAAGTGCAGGCGGGTTTCGGGCGCACCGGCAAAATGTTTTGCTACGAGCATTACGGTGTCAAACCAGACCTGATTGCCTGCGGCAAGGGCATTTCCTCATCCCTGCCCATTGCGGCGGTGATCGGGCGGAAAGACATTCAGGGGCTGTATGCGCCCGGATCCATGACCTCCACGCATTCCGGATCGCCCTTGCCGGTGGTGGCGGCGATTGCCAACCTGAAACTCATTCAGAAAGAACGCCTGGTGGCCAAGGCCGCCAAGTTGGGTGAAATCCTGATGCCGGAAGTGCATCGCATCCGGAAAAAATATCCGTCCGTACTGGGTTGTGCGCAGGGCAAAGGCCTGGTAGCTGGTATCCAGGTGGTTAAGCCGGGGACGAAAGAGCCCGATGCGGTTCTGGCAACGAAGATTAATGTGGCCTGTTTGCAGAAGGGTCTGCTCATGTTTGCGCCGGTCGGGGTTGGCGGCGAATGCCTGAAGATCGCCCCGCCGCTGACGATCACCGAGGATGCCCTGCGCGAATCGCTCCAGGTGTTCGAGGAAGCGATTGATGAAACAATTAAGTGATTGAGCGATTTAGAACCGTTGGAAGACGTTCTTGGTTCTTTGTTAAGCAGGAACGACGAACGAAGAACGACGAACCTGTAACAATCCGCTTCAATCATAAAATCAATCAATCACAAAGTCACTCAATATTATAAGGTGTGCAATGTCAGTCCCGAAGTCAATGCATGCGATAGTTGCCCAGGTGTTTGCCGGCACGCCTGTGACCGACATTCACACGCATCTTTTTGATCCCGCCATGGGTTCGCTCTTGCTGTGGGGGATTGACGAACTACTGACTTATCACTACCTCGTGGCGGAAGTGTTGCGTGCCCGGCCGGAAATAACCTATAAAGCCTTCTGGACCATGCCGAAATCGGCGCAGGCGGACCTGATCTGGCAGGAGCTGTTTGTCAAGCGTACGCCGGTGTCGGAAGCCTGCCGGGGGGTGCTGACCGTCCTACAGGCGCTTGGCTTGAACGCCAACACCGAAAGGCTATCCGATATCCGCGCCTATTTTGCCGCTCAGACTGTGCACGGCTATGTGGACCAGGTGTTCAAGCTGGCCGGGGTGGAGTGCGTCTACATGACCAACGATCCACTTAATCCGGTGGAACGCGCGGTCTGGGAAAAAGGATTTGAACGCGATCCCCGCTTTCTTGCCGCCCTGCGGCTGGATAGCTCCCTCAAGGATTGGCCGCAGAGCGTTGCCAATCTCAAAGCCCTGGGTTATGCGGTGGATACGTCGCTCTCTGGCCGGACTTTAAGTGAAGTCCGCCGTTATCTCAATGACTGGTGCCAACGGATTGAAGCCCGTTATATGGCCATCAGCCTGGCGCCCACGTTCCGTTACCCTGACATGGGGGTTAAAACATTCCAACATTCTGCAGAATGTTGGAATGTTTCCAGCCTTACCAATCTGATGGTCAAGGCGGTCATTCCGGTGGCCCGCGAGCGGGGTATTCCGGTGGCCCTCATGATTGGCGTTCGCAAGGCGGTTAATCCGGCCCTGGGCGACGCGGGCGATTCGGTTGGTTTGGCGGATATGGCCGCAGTGGAAAACCTGGCGCGCGATTTCGGCGACGTGACCTTCCTGGTGACCCTGTTGGCGCGCGAGAATATGCATGGCCTGTGCGTTGCCGCCCGTAAATTCAAGAACATTGTGCCGTTCGGCTGTTGGTGGTTTCTCAATAATCCGTCCCTGATCCGCGAGATTACTGCCATGCGCATGGAACTGCTGGGGCTTTCTTTAATTCCCCAGCATTCCGATTGCCGGATCCTGGATCAGCTCGTTTACAAGTGGGCGCATTCCCGGGCGGTGATCGGAGACGTGCTGGCTTCGAAGTACGATGATCTGGCACGGGCCGGCCGGCCGGTTTCCGAGGCCGATATCCGCCGCGATCTGGCGGTGCTGTTCGATGGCCGCCTGATCAATCAGCGTCCGCTTGTTTAATGCGACGCTGACCCCCGCCACCCAGTTATGTATCATTCCGGGCAGTGTGGCGAGTCGAGTAGACCGGAGGAATCTCACCCCCAGTCCCTCACGGAACCGTACTTGAGCCTCTCGACTCATACGGCTCTTGTTGTTTAATCGCGGGAAGGAGTCCCATCTGCCAGTGATAAAACAGCGTCGGCTGCCTTTGGGCAATCCCTTTGAGCCACCATGCTGTCTTCCTTGGCTTCACTCTGAACCGCCGAAACTTGTTCATCGCCCATCGCATAAGGACAAAGTTGAACAGTTTCAGTGTCTTGCGTAACTCCGACCCATAGAATTTCCCGTAATAGTTAGCCCATCCTCTCAGCCGGGGATTGACATATTCGGCTATGCTTTCCAAGGTTTGCCCAATTCGTCGATGCACCTGCCACTCGCGAATCTGCTGGCGTATGGCTTTGGTCGCTTTGTCGCTGACAGCGGGCAGAAATCCTAGACGCATCTTGCCTTGTTTCGTTCGGACTTGTCTTAGCCTGAATGTGTAGCCAAGAAAATCAAACGTACCGTTGATGGGCCTTTTCATTCTGTCCCCGTTGTTGCAGTATACCACTTTCGTCTTGTCCGGGTGTAACTGCAATTTACACTCACCCAGACGCCCAGCGATTCTGCTCCGCAACTCCTCCGCCTGTTGCTCACTCGAACAGTGAACAATGATGTCATCCGCATATCTTTCAAAGAGCACTTCCGGATAATTCCTCTGCATCCACTTGTCAAAGGCGTAATGCAGAAAGAGATTCGCAAGGATCGGACTTACCACCCCGCCCTGCGGCGTCCCTTGATCTCTATCCGTTTGCGCGCCCGTTGGCAGTTGTGCCTTTGCCTTCAGCCACCGTTCAACATACAGGATGACCCACTTCTCCTTGGTATGCTTTCGCACCGCCTTCAGCATGAGCTCATGATCTATCGTGTCAAAGAATCCTTTGATGTCCAGATCCAGAACCCACCGCTGCCGCCAGCATCTTTCTCTGGCTTTCCCTACGGCTTCAAGCGCGGTCTTGCCCGGACGATACGCATAGGAATCCGTGTGAAATATCGGTTCGACTTCTTTTTCCAGAACCCTACTGCACACTGTCTGGGCAACCCGATCGGCAACTGTCGGTATCCCCAGCTTTCTCTTCCCCCCGTCGCCTTTCGGTATTTCCACCACTCGTACCGGCGGAGGTATATAACTCCCGGAACTCATGCGGTTCCAGACTTTGTACAGGTTCCTTTTCAGGTCCCGTTCAAAGTCAGCTATCGTTTCCTTATCTACTCCCGCGCTCCCCTTGTTGGTTTTCACCAACTTGTAGGCTTTCCAGACTAACTGCTTGGGAATTCTATATGATTTTGCTTTATCCATTCGGTTCATCCCATTCCTGGTTGGCCTCTGAATAACGCTGAACAACATGACCCCTTTGCTCCCTGTCCTTTCGGACAGTTCATTGCTACTACGGGTCATTCCG
>VSJD01000312.1 GCA_008636095.1 Kiritimatiellota bacterium
CCAAATTTTTTGCTTGACATGCTTTTTACTATACCCCCTTATAAGTTCTCCTGCATTTAAATATACCGACAGATTAGTTGGTATTGTGTTTTGCTTCAAGGATAAAACCGAGGAACCATAAATTGACTTAATGGGATTGCAAAACCACCAAAATGCGCCCAAAATACCGCCCCCAGATCGGCATCCGCCTTCCCCTGTAGTTAAGCGAAGCACATACTGCAGGGCTATGGCGGACAAGGGGTGTCACCGGATGTTTTACCTATCCAGCTCGCCCTTTGCCATACCGGCCGGCACGGCCGCCGGACGGGCGCAGGTACTCTGCATGATCACGTGCCTGCCCTTGGACGACGAATCGTGAAACGCATGCATGAGGTCGAGTACATGAAAGGCCAATTCGCCGTTAGCCCGGTGTGGGCGGCCGGGTCGCAGGATCGAGCAGGCCATGTCGGCCACGCCCATGCCGCGGTTGATGTCCGCCGCGTGTGTCAGTTTCACCTCGCTCCACGCGGTGTCGCCGGATTTGCGGATCTTCACAACGCCGCCAAACCCGTTCGGATCCGGCACCTCGAGCGAGGCCTTGCTGCCGTGGATCTGGATGCACGGCAGGGTGTGGGCCCAGACGTCAAAGCTGGTTATGATCGTGCCCACCGCGCCATTGGCGAAGTCCATGATACCCGCCACATGCGTTGGTACTTCCACCGGCACCACTTTGCCGTTCTTCTTCACGCTGGTGATCGTGCGGGTCGGGAAGCTGATACGCGCCGAGCCCGTCACGCGCTTCACCGGTCCAAGCAGATTCACGAGCGCCGTCAGATAATACGGGCCCATATCGAACATCGGGCCGCCGCCGACCTGGTAATAAAACTCCGGATCCGGGTGCCAGCTCTCGTGACCGCGACACATCATGAACGCCGTAGCCGCGACCGGCTCGCCGATGACGCCGTCATCAATCAGTTTACGGCACGTCTGGATGCCGCCGCCCAGAAAAGTGTCGGGCGCGTTGCCTATGAGCAGGTTCTTTTCCTTCGCCAGCGCGAGTAGTTTCTTGCCCTGGGTACGCGTAATCGCCAGCGGCTTCTCGCTGTAAACATTTTTGCCGGCCTTGAGCGCTTGCATCGCCACTTTGTAGTGCGTTTTCGGGATGGTCAGGTTCACCACGATCTTGATCTCCGGGTCGGCCAGGAGCTTTTTGACCGTCATGGCTTTCACGCCCGGGTTCTCCGTCGCCTTGGCCTTGGCGCGCGCAAGTTCCAGATCCGCGCACGCCGCCAAGTCAAGGATGTTGTTGTAGACCTCGCGCAGCATCTTGAAGTAGATGCCGCTGATGTTGCCGCAACCGATAATGCCAACTTTGACTTTATCCATCACCGTGTCCTTTCCTGGCGACTATGCGCGCGCCGCCCAGATCATTCCGCGGGTGGTCATTTCCAGCACATCCGGATACTTGCGGAACTCCTCGGCAACGTGGCCCAGCGCGGAATAGAATACCCGCCCTTTACCCCAGGTCTTGGTCCACATCACGGGCATTTTGCACTTCCGGCCTTCAAACTCATAGGACGTGCAGGCCAACAGGTTTATGGCGGGGTCAATGCCCAGGTAGTACTGCTCCGAGTTGTACTTGAAGCTCTTGGGCATACCCCTGGTGATGGGGCTATCCGCTGACGTAAGCTTCACAGTGTATTCGCCCACGTACGGGTGCCCAAGAAACTGGCCGCCGACCAGCCACTGATATTCCACGCGGCCACGGAACGCGTCACCCATGCCGCCATGCACGCCCGCAATGCCAACACCCGCATCGTGAATGGCCTGGTTCAGCCCGTTCCACTGCTCGTTCGACATCTCGCCCATCGTCCACACCGGGACGATCAGGTTGAGCTTTTTCATCGCCTCCGCATCTTCCAGCGGCTTCAACGTGTTCTCGAGGCGCACGTCGAACCCGCTTGCTTTCAGTTGGCCGGCGAGAATCCCAGCCGTTTCTTTTGGCGTGTGGCCATCCCAGCCGCCCCACATAACCAAAGCGGACTTACCCATGACTTGCTCCTTAGGTTGCGTGTTGATTGAAGCATAAACGTCCAGCCAACACTTTCATGACTATTTCCGCCGCAAGCGTTTACGGGACGCTGAAATTGTAAATTTAAAACTGGAAATTAGGCCCTGCTGTTAATGAATGCGTTCAATTTCAGGCCGAGTATCCCTATGCAACAAATAAATCCACCGCAAGACGAGACGCTTTTATCCTGATTATGAATATCCAACTCAAAGGCCATCTTAATTTCTCGCCCCAACTTCTAATTTCCAGTTTCGAATTTCAATCCGTGAACGGCTGCCTTCCGCCACATGGTTTTCAGGCGTTGCTGTAACTGCTGCGGATAGTCCTTCAGCGCTTCTGCCTTGCACGCCACGCCGGATTCGACGGCCGCACGCGCCACGGCCAACGACACTTCCGTGAACAGCCGGCGATCAAACGGCTTGGGAACGATGTAGCCGGGACCGAAGGTCAGCCCGGCATCCTTGTAGATGGCTTTGATTTCCTCCGGCACGCTCTGGCGGGCCAGTTCGGCCAGCGCCTGGGCCGCCGCTTTTTTCATTGCCATGTTGATGGTACTGGCGCGCATATCCAGCGCGCCGCGGAACAGGAACGGAAAACCCAGCACGTTGTTGATCTGGTTGGGATAATCGGACCGACCCGTAGCCATGACATATGGCTTGTTACCCAGGATCGTCGCTACCTGGTCCGGCCTGATTTCCGGATTCGGATTGGCCATGGCAAAAATGGCCGGGTAAGACGCCATGCCTTGAATCCAGGCGGGCGGAAGACAGTCGGCCGCCGAAACGCCAATAAATACATGCGCCCCGCGGAGTGCCTCCTCCAGCGTGCGACTGGCGGTTTTGACGGCATACCGGTGCTTCATTTCATTGAGATCCGTACGGCCTTCGTGGATGACGCCCTTGGAATCGCACATGACAAGGGCACGAACCCCGGCGTCTTTGAGCATGTCGGCAATCCGAATACCGGCGGCGCCGGCACCGTTGATCACAAAGCGCATGTCGGCCAACTGACGATCGGCCAGCCGGCCGTAATTAAAAACGCCGGCCAACGTAATTACCGCGGTACCCCACTGGTCATCATGGAACACCGGAATATCCAGCAGGGCATCGAGCCGGCGTTCAATTTCGAAACAGGCGGGGGCGGCGATGTCTTCCAGGTTAATGCCGCCATACATACAAGCCATTCGCACCACGGTGTCAATAACCCGTTCAGGATCGGTCTTGCCGGTCCGTCCGCCGTTCTGGCGACAAAACTCCACCGGGACTGGCCAGGCATCTACATCGCCAAACGCCTTAAAAAGCACAGCCTTGCCTTCCATGACCGGGATGCTGGCCGTGGCCCCCAGATCGCCGAGGCCCAGGATGGCGGTACCGTCACTCACCACGGCTACCAGGTTGCGCTTGGCCGTGCATTCATAGACCGTGTCTGGGGTTTGGGCAATTTCCTGGACCGGAAGAGCAACCCCGGGTGTATAGGCCATGCTGAGCGTCTCCGGACCATCCAGGAGTTTCGTCAGGAGCGTGCCGACCTTGCCACCCTCATGGTATTTTAGAATTTCTGCTCGACAATTGCTCATACGAATTTATACTATACCGCGGCATTTGCTGAAATGCAAAAGATTTACGTAGAAAATAGTAATGGGGCAGTTACATGGGGAGCGGGACGTGGCATAACAGGATTGAGCATCGGGCTTCAGTTGTAGCTGCCGTTCGACAGAACGGCAATCCGCGGTTCTTACGAACCGCATCTACACCACCACGTAAATTATAGGCATTACCGAAAATACAGGCAGGTTTTAATTAATAATCATAAATCGAAAATTATTCCGAATGGCCCCCTTCGTCTATCGGTCAGGACGCCAGGTTCTCATCCTGGTAAGGTGGGTTCGACTCCCGCAGGGGGCGCCAGTGGCGGAAGACGGAAGCGTGAAGCAAACGCCGAACATCCAACATCGAAGTAAGAAAACGGAATGCTTTCATTCGACGTTCGGTGTTCGATGTTCTCTTCAGCGACGGGAAAGTTCGCGTTACACCATGAAAAACAAATCCCAACGCAACGGTATTGCCGGCGCCGGCAACTGGATCGTAGACAACGTAAAGGTCATTGACCGGCTTCCCGCACGCGGCATGCTGGGCAACATTCTCTCGGAAACGCGGGGCACGGGCGGTGCCGCCTTCAACACGCTCGTGGATCTGGCCAGGATGGGAACGCCTTTCCCGCTTTACGGTATCGGGGTGATTGGCGACGACAGTTCGGGCGAGTTTATCAGGCGCACCTGCTGCGACCTGGGCATTGACATGGCCGGCCTGATCACGCTGGAGAACGAAGCCACGGCCTACACCGACGTGATGACGGAAGCCGGTACCACAGAACGATCATACTATTACCGCCGCGGCGCCAATGCCAAGTTCGGCATCGAGCACGTGCCCCTATGTCAGCTGACCTGCCGCATATTTCACCTGGGTTACCTGCTGTTGCTTGATGGCATGGATCAACCGGACATGGAATACGGCACCGTGGCGGCCCGTCTTCTGCATATGGTGCAAAACGAGGGCATTAAAACCAGCGTGGACGTTGTAAGTGAAGACAGTGACCGCTTCGCCAAAATCGTGCCGGCCTCCCTGCGTCATACCAATTACTTGATTTTGAATGAGATCGAAGCCGGCCGCACCACCGGTCATAAGGTCCGCAACGCTCAGGGCCAGCTGGACGCAGCGGCGGTCGTGGACGCCGTGGAAGCCCTTTTTGCCATAGGCCGGATGGAACTGGTGATTGTGCACATGCCGGAGGGCGCCTATCTGCGTACGCGCGATGGCCGTCGATTTTCGCGCGGATCACTGAACCTGCCGCCGGATTTCATCAAGGGCACAGCCGGCGCCGGTGACGCTTTTTGCGCCGGCATGCTATACGGGATTCATGAGGCATGGGACTATATGGAAGCCATGCGGTTAGGCGCCGCTGCCGCCGCCGCCTGCATGACACATCCCAGCACGACCGACGGCATGCTGCCATTCGCCCAGGTCATGGAACTAAGCCGGCGCTTCCCGGAAAACCCCGCGCCCGTGCGGGTCTGATCTGAAAGACGAAAGACAGACACCAGACACCAGACGACAGACGCCAGAAGACAGATGACAGACAAAAAAGGGCCATGCGTTGATTCATCATTCAACATTTGTCCATCGCCATTTCAGGCAAGGTTACGTCCATATCTACACCGGCAACGGCAAAGGCAAAACCACGGCCGCGTTGGGTCTGGCCCTGCGGGCGGCCGGCGCCAGCCTCAAGGTTTATTTTGGCCAATTCCTGAAAAAAGGCGATTTCAGTGAAATCAAGGCATTGCGCCGATTTCCCGAAATCACGGTCCGGCAATTCGGATGCGGCCGTTTTGTGAAATGCCATCCGACAGCGGCCGAAATCGCCGCCGCCCGGTGCGGCCTGGCTTCTCTGCGGAAGGCAATGCTCAGTAAAGCTTATACCCTAATCATTGCCGATGAGGCGAATTGCGCGGTCACCTGCGGCCTGATTTCAGTGGACGATCTCCTGCAACTCATTGCGGAAAAGCCTGCGCCGGTCGAGCTGGTGTTTACCGGTCGAGGCGCCCATCCGCGCCTGATAAAGCAGGCCGACATGGTATCGGTCATCCAGGCACGCAAGCATCCATTCAATGACGGGGTCAAATGCCGCAAAGGGATTGACTGGTAGAAAGAAACAAATGCTACTAATGCTTAACGGCCGGGCGTTGGGGTACGAGCCTCTCCGGTCAGGTAGGGCACGGGAGGTTCTGCCAGCCACCGACAGGCATCGGTAGTAGACGGCAGTCCGCGATGGGACCATTCCCAGACCAGGCTCGCCGTGATTATCAGCAGGACGACAAACGCCACGATAAAAATCCGCCGCCAGACTATGACCGGCAATGGACGGTACTGCAACACTTTGCTCGGCAGCTTAAACCGCGGCCATTGAACGCGCGCGATAAACGTCCAGTTTATTGCGGATAATCGCCCCGCAAGCAGGGATGCCGACCATGAAGGCAGCAGACTGGTAATCGGTGTGGGCGCGACCACCGGTAACGGCGCCGCTGTCGCCAATGCCGCTGGGCTAACGGCCTGCCTGCCTGCAATGCCACGTCCGTCAGCCGACGGATTGCCGGCGGGCGATCGGCCGCCGATCTTTTCCTGCTCGGGCTTCCCAGACGCCCCGTGGCGGGGCAAGGGACCGCTTTGTTGCAGATGTGGTGGTTTCAGTTTTTCCGCATATGCAACCGAAGCCTTCCTGGGCGGCACTTTCGACGGCAGTGGGGTAAGTGCAGGCACCGCTCGACTGGACAAGTCAAACTGTTTCAGCAGTGGCATCGGATCTAAACCGACACACTCGGCATAGAGCTTGATAAATCCCCGCGCATAAATAGGCGCCACGAGCGCATCAAAATCATTCGCTTCAATCGCCTTTACAAAGGTGCTCGTCATTTTTGTCGCCACGGACACGTCGGCCATGGATATCTGCCGGCGTTCGCGAGCGGCTTTCAAAATTTGGCCTATGGATTCCATTACACATCGCCTCCCTGCTCGGGTGTATTGACGGGTATTTCGCCATCCAGGTCAATTAAAATCTCGCGCGGGTCGGACCCGTGGACCGGCCCGACAACGCCTTTATCTTCGAGCTGATCCATGAGCCGGCCGGCACGGTTGTAACCGATTTTGAGCCTGCGCTGCAGGAGCGAGACAGAAGCCCGCTGGGTTTCACGAATAATGGCAATGGCCGACTGCAGCATATCCTCGTCCACACCTTCATCATCGAGGTCCAGCGCAGGCTTCGAGCTCTCGATGCTGGCTTTAAGCTTCATTTCATAGCTCGGCTCTCCCTGCTTGCGCCAGAACTCCACGATGGCATAAATATCGTCGTCCGTGGTCATGGCACCTTGCGCACGGATCAGCTTGCTGGAGCCCGGCGGCAGGATGAGCATATCGCCGCGACCCAGTAGTTTGTCGGCCCCGCTCGTATCAAGGATCGTGCGGCTATCTACTTTCTGGGCCACCTGGAACGAAATGCGCGCCGGGAAATTGGCTTTGATGGTACCCGTGATCACGTTGACCGACGGTCGCTGGGTGGCCAGGATCATGTGAATGCCCACGGCACGCGACATCTGGGCCAAGCGGGCAATGGCATTTTCCACATCGGCCTGCGCCACGAGCATCAGATCCGAGAGTTCGTCAATAACGATCACAATGTAGGGAATTCGGTCGGGCACGAGGTTTTCCTGCTCCTCCTCGCCGGCGATTTCGGCTACCGGCAAGTTCTGTTCCACCGGCCGGCTGTTGAAGCCCTGGATATTGCGGACACCAACCTTGGCAAACAACTTGTACCGGGCTTCCATTTCATTGATCGCCCAGTGCAGACCCAGCGGCACCCGCTTGGACTCGACAATAACCGGTGTCACCAGATGCGGCAAATTGGCGTAATTGGCAAATTCGACACGCTTCGGGTCCACCAGCATGAGTTTTAGTTGTGCAGGGGTTCGCGACATCAGCATGCCGGCCAGGATGGAATTCATGCAGACCGTCTTGCCCGACCCCGTGGCGCCGGCAATCAGCAGGTGCGGCATAACCGCCAGGTCGGCCACCAAGTCGTTACCGGCCACATCCTTGCCCAGAACCAGCGGGATTGCGCACCGCATGGCGGCCCAAGTCTTGCCTTCCAGAATTTCGCGCAGATACACCTTGGTTGCGCTCGAATTCGGCACCTCGATACCAACCACGCCCTTGCCCGGAATGGGCGCCTGCACCCGCACGCTGGTGGCTTTCAAGGTCAAGGCCAGGTTATTACTGAGCTGGGTAATCCGTTCCACGCGCACACCGGCCGCCGGCTTTAGTTGATATTGGGTAACGACCGGACCTTGCTCATAATTGACCACTTCGCATTCAACGCCGAAGTCGGCAAGTGTTTCCTGAAGAATTTTAGCGGTCGTCTGGAAATCGCTTTCGATATTCCGCTCCGCGGTTGCCGGGATGGATTTGAGGATGCTGATAGTCGGCAATTCATAATGATCAACCTGTGGCAAGGATGGCTTGGGTGGTTTTGCCGTTCGGCCCGCGGCTTTTTCCGGGGCGTTGACCCGTAACACGCTCTTCTCGCCAGGCGGCTCCGTGTCCGTCGGAGTAATTATCGGGGGCGACGTCAGTATGGCGGCAGACTCCACCGATTCATCAGGAAAGTCTTTAACCTGGCGTTGTCCTTTGCGCAGGGCCTTTTCCTTGAGAGCAATCTGGCGGGCAATGTCACGCTCTTCGCGGGCAATAATTTCGAGCCGATCACGGCGGGCCGTCATGACCGCTACCATCCTGGAGCGCAAACTGCGGGACTGCTCCGCCAGGATGCGACCGAACGCGGTCATGCGCTGAAAGCCCACACATAGGGTCAGTCCGACTACCAGTAATCCGATCAACAGGATCGTGGCGCCGGCCTGGCCCAACCATCCGGCCAGCCACCGGTCGGCAATCAGCCAACCTACGACGCCGCCGGTGACACCCGTAATATTAAACCTGGTATCCAGCCGGCCCCACCCCGACGGGTGCAAGGCCAGCAGACCGCTCAGGGCCAGCAGAAACACGAAGATCCACAGCAGGCGCAATCCAATCCGCTCGGCCGGCTGAAACAGGAGCAGGAGTCCGAGCAAGATACAGCCCAGCGGCGTCAGCCAGGCGCCATTGCCGAACATCATGAGGACCAGGAAACTGAACCAGGCCCCGACCGGCCCGATAAAATTAAGGGGCGGATCATTGGGCGGCGCCTGGAGGATGGAAATATCCCCCGCATCATAGGATACCAGCGCCAGGACCATTAACGCGCTCAGGGTCAACACCCCGATTCCCGTCAACTCACGAATCCCCGTCCGCCGTTCTTGATTTACTTCTGCCATGCGCAAAGCTCCCAACGCGGACTATGCCCGCAACCCAAGAAATTCCAAGTTCCAAAATCCAAATTCCAAGGAATAGTAAAATTTCAATAAAGACAAAATAAATCTTGGTTTTCCCGCTTTCTTACCTTTGTCTTAATTGATTGCCTTTCCTTGGAATTTTAAACTTGGAGTTTGGAGTTTTGTTGTCGTGTTCATTTTGACATTTTTTCGTTTTTTTATCGTGATCCCTAATGCTTCAGATACCAACCCTTACGGCTTGGACACCACGACCCGCACGGTATGTGGTTCAACGACCGCCGACACGGCCTTCCCCAACGGCAAAAACACCTGTACGGGGAGATCATAGGTTAACGACGGATCCAGTTCCAAGCATTCAACAAACGCTTTCGGCGCCAAGGCCTGCAGATCTTCCAGCGTTTCCGGCGAACCGGTAAGCACCACCCGCACCCGGGGCGGTAGGACTTCAACGGTCCACAGCGCCTGCGGCTTGACGACAACAGAAACCGGTACGTTGTTCCATTCCACGGTTTCCGTCCGCTCGGAAATCATCACGTTGACCTGCACTTCCGGCGGCTCGATGACGGGCGTCCAGGTGTCGCTGGGCATCAGCACGCGGCATCGCTTCGTAAAACCCTCAACGCGCCCTTCCACGTCAACGGATTCGGTATATACCCATTCCGTTTGCTGCAACTGTTGGGCCGGTCCCCGCAGGGTCACAACGGCCGGCTCACAGATCAACGCCTCCACCTCGCCGGAGAAGGGCTTGCCGACCGCACGGCTTTGCACGGGTACTTTTTTCTCTTGCTCGCGATCAAGGCTCACCTGCACCCGGGACGGTTCCACATGGATCGGACGCACATTGCGCGGAGCTTTAATCGCGGAAAGCGGCACAGCGATTTCGCCGGATCCGGCGATGGCATTCGTACGCAGATCCACGATCGCCTTGATCTGTTTCGGATCCATCTGCCCAATGTCATCCTGGGACCCCTTGAATGTCACCCGGACGGTATGTTCCGACTGGTGCAACACGGCCCAGCCCTGCTCCACGCGAATTTCCAAAGGGATATCCGGCAGGACAACCTCAAAGCTAATGATTTCTTGAATCGCCAGCCAGGAGACAACCGCCGCCAGCAGGGCCAGAATTTTAATACCCGAATTGTGTAATAAAAATGCTTTCATGCCATCCTCACTCGCGCTTGTCCCCCCGCCATAGCCGATGCCGAACCCAGAGTAACACCTGTTGCGCATGGCGCTTGAGGCGTGTCCTCCGGTGGTCTGTTCTACGCGCGTGCAACAACAAGCCGGACAGGAAACGGCGCAAGTGATTTTCATCCAGGTTTTGAATCAAGCGTCCATCGTGGCTAACGGAAATTACGCCGGTTTCTTCCGAAACCACGATCACCACGGCATCGGTCTCGTCGCTCAACCCCACCGCCGCCCGATGACGCGTACCAAGGGCCTTGCCCAACTCATCCTGTTCGGACAAGGGAAACATGCACCGTGCGGCCACTATCCGGTTCCCGGCAATGATTACGCCCCCATCGTGGAGGGGTGCATAGGGCGAAAAAATACCCGCCAGCAGTTCAGGCGTCACGGCGCTATCCAGCTTAATGCCGGTTTCCTGGACCTGACGCATGCCGATGGCCTGCTCGATGGCAATCAGGGCGCCGATCTTCCGGAGCGCCAGATAACCCGTCGCCTGGACAATCTGGTCCACCATGGTTTCATTGCTGAACGCGTTGCCAAACAGATGCTGTTTACCCAATTCAGCCAGCGCTCGCCGGATTTCCGGCTGAAAAATAATCAGCAACGCCACCGCCAGGTAGACCGAAAAACGGCCCAACAGCCAGTTCAAGGCATCCAGATGGATCAGGCGGGTCAACACGATGAGCCCGATGAACAGCAGGACCAAGCCGGTCAGTACCGGTGCACCGCGCGTGCCCTTGAGGAAAAAGAACAGGTAATAAAAAATAATCGCCAGGCACAGGATTTCAATCCAGCCGTTTAAGCCCGGAAATTCAACACGACTCCACACGACATTTCTCCTTCCGTAACGCGCTCAGCACCTGGACCACATCGCGAGCCGCTTTCACGTCATGCACGCGTAAAATCTGCGCCCCTTCGCCCAGGCAAAACGCCAGCGCACCCAGCGTACCGGCGTCCCGGTCCTCCACACCCCGTCCTGTCATCTGCCCGATAAACGCTTTTCGGGAAAGTCCCACCACGATCGGCCGTCCGCACGTGCGCAACGCGCTCAGATGGGCCAGCAAGGACACACTGTGCCCGGCCGTTTTACCAAAGCCGATGCCGGGATCAATCGCCAGCGTGGGCCGCGCCAGGCCCAATCGTTCCGCGTAATCCACGCGCGCGATCAAATAGTCACGCACCTCCCGGACCACGTCATCATACAGCGCCTGCGCTTGCATGGTACGCGCGTCCCCGCGCTTATGCATCAAAATAACACCCGCCCCATAGACCTTGGCCACGTCCGCCATGCGGGGATCAGCCGACAGGGCAGACACATCGTTGATGATATGTGCGCCGGATGCCAACGCGCGCTCAGCCACCTCGCTCTTCATGGTATCCACGGAGAGCACAATGTCTTCGCGGCGGCCGAGCGCTTCGACCACCGGTACGACGCGCTCCAGCTCGTTATCCAGGGACACCGGCACGGCCCCGGGCCGCGTCGATTCCCCGCCCACGTCAATGATATCGACTCCGTCCTGAACCATCTGCAACCCGTGTTCCACCGCCCGGTTCTTATCGTGATAGCGGCCGCCATCCGAAAATGAATCCGGCGTCACGTTCAGAATGCCCATGATCAGCGGCCGCTCGGCCGTCCAAGCTTCGCCGGAGCGCTTCGCCCCGGCAAGCCGGAACACCCGATTGCGGCATTGCCAGATTTGATCAGAGTCTGAATCATTCATGTCCGCACGGGTATCAATAAGTATCGGTTTTGATATGCGTTCACGGAACACTGACCCGCCTGCAACCCGCGGGCTGGCGGGCAGGAATTTCCAATTTCAAGCCGTAAACGGCTACACATTCAATGATGCCGTCGGCGCTTCTCCCACGGATTGCTCACTTTCCTTCCATTCCGGCTTCGGCGTTTCTTCCGCCGGCGCGTCTTCCGCCGGCACACGTTCCGCGTCTTTCGGGAGGCGCCCAAACTTGACAATTTCCTCAATATCGCGGCCATCCAGCGTTTCGCGCTCGAGCAAAAGCCGGGCAATCATATCGAGCTTGTCGCGGTTTTGCTGAAGGATATCCATCGCCTGTTGATATGCTTCGCGCAACAGCTTGGCAACCTCAATATCAATGCGCCGAGCCGTTTCCTCGCTAAAATCCTGATTGCGGGCCACCTCCCGGCCGAGGAATAACAGTTCCTCCTGGGCACCGAATGTTTGCGGGCCCAGGGTTGCACTCATGCCCCAGTTGCAAACCATGAGCCGGGCCAGGTGCGTGGCCTGCTTCAAGTCGTTGCCGGCGCCGGTGGTGATATCGCCCAGCACCAGCTCCTCGGCAGCGCGCCCGCCCATGAGTCCGCATAGCATGCCCTTGAGTTTGATCAGGCTTTCGGTGTAATGGTCTTTCTCAGGCAACTGCATTGTCGCGCCCAGGTAGGCCGTGCCGCGCGGAATGATGGTAATCTTGTGCAGGGGCTCGCTCTTGGCCACCAGTTGCAAGACCAGGGCATGGCCCGACTCGTGGTAGGCGGTCAGCCGTTTGGTTTCCTCGTCCAGCACCCGGCTTCGCCGCTCGCGGCCCCAGCGCACCTTGTCGCGCGCCTCCTCAAGATCATGCATATCCACCGCTTTTTTCCCTTGCCGCGAGGCCAGCAGCGCCGCTTCGTTGATCAGGTTGGCCAGGTCCGCGCCGGAACATCCGGAGGTTCCGCGCGCCAGCCGCTTGAGGTCCGCGTCCTTGCCCAGCGTAACCTTCTTGGCGTGGATTTTCAAAATATCCTCACGCCCTTCCAGGATCGGCAGGTCAATGACAATCTGACGATCAAACCGACCGGGGCGCAGGAGCGCGGGATCCAGCACGTCCGGGCGATTGGTGGCCGCGATGATGATCACACCCGCCTGGCTTTCAAACCCATCCATTTCGACCAGCAAGGCATTCAAGGTCTGCTCGCGCTCGTCATGTCCGCCGCCAATCCCGCTGAACCGACTGCGGCCGACGGCGTCAATTTCGTCGATAAAAATGATGCAGGGCGCGCTTTTCTTGCCCTGTTCGAACATATCCCGCACGCGCGAGGCCCCGACACCGACGAACATTTCCACAAAATCCGAACCGCTGATGCTGAAGAACGGCACATCAGCTTCGCCGGCGATGGCTTTGGCCAGAAGCGTTTTCCCGGTGCCCGGCGGCCCCATCAGCAGGACACCTTTGGGCATGTGACCGCCCAAGGTCTGGAATTTTTTGGGATCTTTGAGAAACTCGACGATTTCCTCGACTTCTTCCCTGGCCTCTTCCACGCCCGCCACTTCCGCAAACGTAATTTTATCGCGGTCTCGCGCCAGCAGGCGGGCGCGGCTTTTCCCGAAACTCATGACGCCATGGCCGGCCGACCGGATCTGCCGCATTATCAGGAAATACAGGAGACCCAGAACCAGGAGAAACGGCAAGGCACCCTGCAGGATTTGCCAAAAATCGATTTTCTGACGGCTGAACGCGAACGGCACGCCGTTTTTCATCAGCCAGGCCGGCAGGCCGTCGGTAACCACGATATCCACCTTGAACTTCCGGCTCTTGCCGGACTTCGGGTCCACGTCGGTCATATCGCCGCGAATGAATTGGGCGCCGGAAAGTTCGGTGACAATCTCGCACTTGCGGATTTTTTTATTTTCCACCAGGCTGACGAAGTTCGGGTTGTACTGGATTGCTTCAACCACCTCGCGGCCGTTCTGAAAAAAGTTAAAGACAAACAGGAGCAGGATAGGCAACAGGAGCCATAACCCCATGTTACGCATCACGTTTTTGGAGCGGTCATCATCCGGCTTGCGCGGGATGGTATTTTTATTCGGCTGATTTGGATTGTCCATAAGTTACAATTCGGCTGTCTAAAATCAATTTACAAGCGTTCACGGAACGCAGAAATTTGAAACTGGAAATTAGGCCCTACTATTAATGAATACGTTCGATTTCAGGTCGAGTTTCTCTATGCAATAAATAAATCCACCGCAAGACGAGACGTTTTTATCATGATTATAAAATCGAACTCAAAAGCCATCTTCATTTCCTGCCCAAATTTCTAATTTCCAGTTTCCAATTTCGAGCCGTCAACGGCTGTTTAAAGAACACTATCAAAAGCGCCTAACCTTGGCAACCCATGGAAAATGGACGAGGGGGATCACGCATCCACCGCAAGTTGCAGGGCCGAGGGTTCGTCCGGACGCACCTCCCAGCCTTGGGCAATCCTGAATCCGGGGATCCAGACGATTTCACCCCCGCACTCAATGACAGGAAGACAATGCCGCACAGTCACCGGCACCTTGCCATCACTGAAGATATCCTGCAGTTTTTTGGTCCCTTGCATACCCAGCGGCCGCATGCGGTCCCCGGGCTTCCATGAGCGCGCCAGCAGGCGCCGCTTGCGCCAGGCCCGTAGCGAGAGCGAGGCACGTGCCGGCAATGCGCCAATGACCAGCGAGCGTTGCTTAACGATCCCCGGCCCGATGGATGCAAAAATCCGGCAGCCCTGCCCCGGCAACCGCGTTTCACCCGGCACAACCAGGCGTACGGAAAATGCTCGCACGGATGTAGATCTTGAATTAGTCCGCCACGGCGGAAACTGATTCATGTGGTAGGGCGCAACAGCCTGTTGCGCCGTTCTTCCATGACTACGGACGGACAGGCTGTCCGTCCCTACCTTTTTACAATTCCCATGCCCGTCCATGGATAATTCCAGTTTATCTCCATGCCGGCGAACCAGCACGCCCCCGGATAATGTCACCGCGCGACCGCCACGGCGATCGGTGACCAAGTTATCAAGGCGTTCGATGGCATCAAAACTCAGTGTCTCCGCATCCAAACCGCATGCTTCCAGCCAGTGCCGCAACACCCGCCGCCGGGCGGCCACCGGAAAACCGCTCAGTCGGTTGGCCTCCAAAGTATACCCCGTAACGGCCCCGCGGCATTGTCCAAAAATCTCTGCGGCCAGAACATTCAACCATTCGTTTTCACTAGTCAGGATGTCACTTGCCCGTAACAGCGCCAGGCGAATTCCGGGATTGAGCCGCTGTTCAAGGAACGGCAGGACTTCGTGCCGAACGCGGTTACGCAGAAAGGCGGGGTCTGCATTGGTAACATCTTCGCGCCAAGCAAGATGGCCGCTCGCCAGAAAGCGCTCAACGCTTTCGCGGCTCACATCGCGAAGCGGTCGCACGACCTTGAGGGCGCCATGCCCTGAAGTATGCGCTTTCGCCCCGCGCTCCGCCATAGCGCTTCGCGACGGCGAGTCGGCGAAGCCTCCGGCGCAGCCCGGGTCGCTTAACTTCAGGGCATGCCGACCCATATAGGGAATTCCCGCCAGTCCCGCCGCACCGGCGCCGCGCGCCAGGTTCAGCAGGATCGTTTCGGCCTGGTCATTAGCCGTATGGGCCGTCGCCACGGCATCACAATGATGGGTACGCGCCGCCTTGGCAAAAAAAGCATAGCGCGCCGAGCGCCCGGCCATTTCCAGCGAAATTCCCCGCCGCCGCGCCTGGACGGGCACATTAACTTTGGCACCGACAAACTTTAATTTCCAGTGGCGGGCCAAGCCCGCCA
>VSJD01000024.1 GCA_008636095.1 Kiritimatiellota bacterium
GGCCGCGGCCGCGGCTGGCGCCTTGGCGCTGTCATCTTTGGGAGTGGTCGCCGGCGGATTTTCCGAGACGACAGCCGCGGGTGCGGCTGATTCGGTGGTTGCCGGCTTCGCGGCACTGACCTCTGCTTCCGCAGCGGGCGCGGAGGTTGAGGACACGACCCCCGCCGTCGTTTGTGTGCCGGCTTCGGTTTGCGCGACAGCGGCAGGCGCGGGGGTTTCGTCTTGGGCACAGACCGACAGGGTTATATTTGCCAGTAGAAGCCCAAAAGCAATAAAAAAGCTGGCCGCCGATTTCATCGTAATATTGCTCGCTTCACGGTTTTATATCCGGTGAACCATCAGACTTCAACGCGCCAATCCCGGGATATAGCTGTTTATCCGCCTCGGAAAATGGTTGCACAGGCATCTCCATACCGGTATTTATGTCTGCAAGAATAACGGTATCTTTTTTAATGTCAATAATCTTATACGAATTATTTTTAAGCTTTATAACGTCGCCCAGTTTAACCACCATCTTCGTCTGATCCACCAGAAAAATCAGGCTTGCGCCAATCTCGCCCTGGTTTTCGCGGTTAATAGTCAAGGGGATTATCTTGTTGTCCTTGCTGACCGTCAGTACCGAAACATCTTCATCCACATCAAAGGTCTTTTTGCGGACCTTAATCTTTTTCTCCTCGTATTTGACCAGTTTGTAGCCGTTCACCGTATCGCCCAGCTTGGCATAGGTGTCGCGCCGGAGCTGCCTGTTTTTCAGCAGGAAGCGCACATCATTTGTGCTCAGGCGCTGGACACCCTGGAAGCTTAGCGGCATGGGTGTGCGCCCGATTTTTATAACCCGCAATTTTTCCGCAAACGACGGATGCGCGTCCGCATTGCACGGATTACTGCCGGCCTGGTACTCTTCCAGGTTAGTGAATCCATCGGCATCGTCATCCTGGAGGGCATCGTCCGCGTTCGGGTTTAGGCCGTACTTGAGCTCCCATTCATCGGGCAGGCCATCAAGGTCGCTATCCTTGGTTTTCGCCTTGGGCACTGCCGGCTGTTGAGCGCCGCAATTCCGGAACGGGCACACATCCGCGTCAACGGGAATGGGACGGCCGCACTTCACGCACCTCACGCGCAATTCCGCCACCATCAAACGATTGCTCCAGGCGGGAATTTGCTCCGGCGAAAGCAGGGCTTCAATGCCTTCGTCCAGGAATGTCATGTCCAACATACGGGCCGCTTGGGAGAGATTGCGGGATTGTTCCTGGTTCTGACTAAGATCTTCCATCTTCTTGCGCTCGCGGCCGACCATCAGGATCAGGAGAATCAGCGACAACAACAGGCCGAACAGGGCGACGAACAGAATGATCTTGTCGAACGCCACCTTGACCCAAGCCTTGATTTCACTGATATTCACAATGCTTACCTTAAAACGTTCTTGGTTCTTATTTCTTGCTGATCTCCTTAAAGGCCAGCGACGGGGCAAACTGATACACATCCAAGCCCAACTTGACGTCCAGTTCTTCGCGGCCCAGGACGACCTGGCGTTCGCGGGCAGCCGGTTCGGACGCACCGGGCGTACCCGGCGCACCGGGCGTACCCGGCGCACCGGGCGCGCGCGCGGCAACTGCCGGGGCTGAAACAGGACCGCCGGCGCTGTATTCCTGGAGCGGATTGGTCATTTCAACCCGCGTCACGACCATGAACATCGGCTGGCTGGCCAGGAGGTTCAACATCTCGATCACCGTGTTTTCCCTGGCCTTGACCGATATTTTAAAATGCTGGCTGGACACCAGTTTATCCCCGCCGGGCGAGGAGGCCGCGGCTTCCGATGACGGCGTACCGGGCGCCCCGCGGCGGCCGCCGGAAGCATTCGCCGCCCCCCGCGCCGCCTGGTCAAAATTCTCGCGCTCAATGGCCACCAGTTCGGTGATGCCCGCCTCCTGGAGAATGTCGCAAAGCGCTTCAATAATTTTTAATTGCTGGACCAGGCGGGGAATATCGCCCGAGGCCGGCAATCGCCCGCCGGCATATTTATCAAAACCGAAGTCGTATTTTTCCGGGAACGTGATGCGGGCGTTTTTCAGACGGTCCCGCAGTTTGCGCAGGGATTTTTCCAGGAATTGCATAAAATCGGCCGCTTCCATGGGCTGTAGATTCACCTGGCCAATGCGCAGAAACTCGTTTAATTCGTTGTAACAGTCAATGACATCCTTCAGGTTCTCGGCTTCCTTGTTCACGTTGGCCGCCGCCGGGAATGGATCGCGCTGGTATAGTTGCTGCAGGCGGGCCGTCACCGCATCCAGTGCCAGCGCCTTCCGGGAATACATCCGGGCCGAAATGAACAAACCCGCCCCGGCGCCGATCAGCAGGAGCACCGTGACGGCCAGGCACAGCGCGAAGATCGGATGTTTTTTAATAAAGGCCAAGTTCATGAGCACACCATAAGACTGTGAGGCTGTAGGCCGTGGACCGTAGACTGTAGAAAAACCTCGGGGAAACGAGTCATATTCAGGCCTATTATCAAAACAATGTTTTCTAATTTGCGCATATGCTTTTTCGCCTGTTTTAACCCACAGTCAACAGCCTACGGCCTACGGCCTTTCCTCAGAGCGGATTCTTCAGCCCAATTTCCATCGTGAACTGCCGGGCATAATCATCCAGATTCGGCAGAGGCGCCAGCAGAATTTCAGTGCTCTCGGAAAACAAAGGCGACTGCCGCAGGCGGTCCCGGAACTGGGCGATGGAACGGTCCGTGGCCTTGTCGGAAAAAATCAGGCCCTTGACATGGATATGCGTCCATTTCGGGGCGCCGGACTCCAGGGCGGCCGCCGCCCGCTGACCCCTCCGCCCCTGGCGTCCGCCAGGCTCCGCCGAAGCGCTTCGCCCAGGCGAGTCCTCAGTCACCGCCTTGGTCACCGGCACGAAGGATACCAGCCACATGCCGTCCAACATGCAGTCATGAATGCCGTTCAGCACGTCAAGCCACTGTGTCCTCAAAAAGGTCATATCGGAGAGTGTTTCCGCCTTGGCTTTCAATTCCGCCTGGCGGGCTTCAATCGGCTGTAATCGGACCTCAACCGCTTCCAGCTGGGTCACCTGCGCGCGGACCACGCCCTGGCGCAAGGCAATCCTCTGAATCATGGTGTGGAAAAAGAACCACCAGCAGAGCACAATCAGCACGCCTGCTATTCCCGCCGCCACGAAAAACGGCTCTTTGCGCTGAAAGATTTTGTCCGCCATGATGTTGTGCGGCAGGAGATTGATCTCCAGCGGACAGGGCAACGCGTACCGCAAACCAACCCCGACGGCTTCCCCCATGACATGCGCGCAAGCCCCGATGGCCTCTTCCGAAATGCTCTGGTTGACAATGATGTTCCGGAAGGGGTTCAGGTACTCCACATCCATCTTCAGTTTTTCCTTGAAGAACTCATCCGTGCGGGAAATGACGGAAGTGCCCCCGGCCAGGAGCATGCGGTTGGGATTGGCGCCACCCTGCTGGGTGCGATAGAAATTGATTGAGCGTTCCACCTCGATGTGCAGGCGGGTCATGACGCCGCGCACGGTCTTGGATACTTTCGACAGCACCTTGTCGGAGTAATCCTCATAGGATCCCCCGAAGGCCACCGAGGCGTGGGCAAATTTAAGCTCCTCGGCGTCCTTGAAGGACATGCTGAATTCCTTCATCAACTGCTGGGTAATGACATTGCCCGTACCCACGATCGGCAGGTTGCGGCTGAAAAACTGGCCTTCTTCCATGAAGACCAGGTTGGTCGAACGCGCGCCGATATCCACAACGAGCGTACAGCCTTTAAGTTCCCCGTAGTTATAGCGCACGGCATTGTAAAGCGCCATGGGCGCCACATCCACGATCTCAATATCCAGGCCGACTGCCTCGACGCAGTCGGTCAGGTTTTGCACGATATCCTTCTTGATGACCACGAGCATCACGTTAAGCTCGTTTTCCGAAGAGCCCATCAGCTGGTAATCCCACACCACTTCCTCCATGGGGAAGGGCACGTTCTGCTGGGCCTCGTAGAGGATGGTCTGGTAAATTTTATTGCGCTTGACCGGCGGGAGCTTGACCAAGCGCAGGAAGGCCGACTGCCCCGTCACGGAAAGCACCACCGGGCCGGGCCGGATGGCCTTTTCTTTCAGGACAGTCTGGATGGCTTCGATAATCGCCATGGTGGGATCGGCTTCATCGCCCGGCTCGATGCCCATGGGGCATACGGCCAGATTGGTGAGCTCGATACCAGCCTTGCCGACCGTGAACTCCGCCAGCTTCAGCTGGGCGGCCCCGATATCCATGGCAATCACACGGTTGGATCTGAAGAAGCTCATAAAATCAGAAGTCAGATGTCAGAAGTCAGAGGTCAGTAAAATCATACATTAGAGGTTAGCCGTTTCACTCTTGTCGTTTTTCGAACGAGCACCACCGATTAGAAAACTTTGCGGCTGCCTAATCATTGCACCTAACATTTTACCTATTTCCTGACACATATCCGTTAATTCCTTATGCACCTCAACCGTAATATAGGCACAATCTCTGGCAAAGTCCAAGGATGTATCCGTCTCGCTATTTTCTCCATCACAATCCGTCAATTTACTCACAAAATGAGGTTCATAACGACGCTTTGCCCAAGCTTCCCGTAAATTCATACAGACGGATCGCGAGGAACGGCGAATCTGGCTGATCATGGCAAAACGTTCTTCTGGAGGGAATGTTTTACTGAGTTCAAAAATCCGCATAGCCAACGCATAGGCCTTCACATACACGGCCAAATCTTTAGCAGATTGAAGTTGCATTTTCCTCTGCTTTTCTCTTTCTCTTTCTGACCTCTGACCTCTGACCTCTGACCTCTGACCTCTTCCGAAATGACACCGGGCGTCATTTCGGCTTGATCGTCTCGTAATTATCAATCGCCACCAGGGCAAACGGGGTCTGGTCGCGGTTCAGGAGCACACCCGGCATGGTTGGATAGCTAATGGTCCAGGGACGCTGATCATCCGGCATTTGCGCCACGTCCACCGGTGTGTCCTTGCCCTTGAGATAAATCTTCACTCCCGCCCATTCGACGGCTCCATAGCGTTCCAGTGTGTTTGGCCTCAAAAAAACCGTGCTCGTATGTCGTTTGCCCTTGGGAACATCTATGTAGGTCACGCTGGCAGGAAACATGGTAAAGACACGGGTCTTGGGGTTTTTTACCAGGACCATGTAGCGGAACTCCAGTTCGTCGGTCCACTCGACATCGGTTTCGTACTGGACCGTGATACGCGCCCAATCGCGGGACTGGGCCTGCGGCTCGTTGGAGTCGTTCTTAATTTCCGGGGTTCTGACCTTGGCAGTCGGCCCGGTGGCTTCCATCTTCCGGATCACCGCGCCTTCCTTGCCCGCTACCGCCGCGCCCGGCTGGACTGATGCGCCCGTTCCCGTGGCGCGCGGTGTTACCCGCCGCGCCTGGGCGGAGACATCGGAAACGCTGAACAAGAATACGAGCGCACCCGCCGATAATAGACTCAAGCCTGCCGTTATTTTCATAAATTATAGCCTCCCTGTGTAGAATTTCGGGTTTTCCGCCATAGGCGGATATGCCTAAGGCATGAATGATTTTTTCCGCCGGAGGCGGACCCGCCTATGGCGGGGATTTATGATTGAAAAACAACTCGAAAACAGACTCAGTTTGTGAAGCTATTTTCCTGAACTATGAGAAATCCATTAATGAGCCCGAATTATAAACGGAAAGCATCCTTTGTCAAAGCAAAAAAGCAACTATTTAGGTCCGTTTTTTCCGCCATAAGCGGATCCGCCTCAGGTGGAAACTACGAAACACGCGAAATACACGAAATGGATTGAGAGTGGTGACACCCAAATGTTGGTTGCCTTCTCCCGTTTTCGCGCTTTTCGCGCCCATCCCACCGAGGCTTCTTAGCGAAGGGGGATAATTTCGTAGTTGCTCTTTCTGGGCAATCACCTATTTGCTTCAATAGTAAACACGTTTACCGTTAACAATACGATAACTCCTGCCCTGTCCATCATTAAACATTACGCCTCCCCCAGGAGGCGGCGCAGTAACACCCTTTTTTACTGGCGTGGAAGGACGCGGCCCGCCTAAACCTGATTTTGCTGGCGTGACCGGCTTGGACTGTTTGGGCGCTGGTTGCGCAACCTTTGGCGCGGAAGCAACTGGATTGGCGGCAACCACCGGCTTACTCACCGGTTGTTCAAGTCGTTGCGTCACACAGACGGTTTCGATCATATTGGTGAGTTTGGCCTGGGCCGCTATCAAGTCCGCACGTGTTTTTATCAGCTCCGTATTCAGGCGTTCAACCTGATCCTCTGCTGCTTTGAGTTGAACTTCGTAATCCGCCCTGATCTTCGCCTTTTCCGCGGCCAAGCCGGGAGTTTCAGCATCGGCCTTCTTTAATTCTGCATGGGGGGCGCCATGCATATAATACCACCCGAAAACCAATCCGCCGCCGATCAATAATCCGAGAATGAATTTCATGGTGTCACGTCCCGCTTCTCCGGACTGGCGTCTGGCATCCGGTATCCGGCGTCTTCTTTCCCCGGCCCGTCATCCGTCGTCGGCGTGATGGTCAAGCCACTCGAACACGCGGGATAAAGCCCAGGTCTTCGCGGATCGCGCTAATGATCTTCGCCAAAGTCCGGGCCGTCGGGTTACCCCGGCGCGACAGGGTACGGTGCAAGGCTTTTTCGCCAAACCCAGTTTGGCGCGCCAACTCCTTGAACGTAATTTCCGCGTGGATAAGGTCGCGCAGCATGGAAAGCCCTTCTTCCGTCTCGCCGTCAAGGATCGCATTCATCGCCTCCGCGTACAGTGCCCGCGCAAACTTTGGATCGCGCTTGATTCTCGACAACACGGTCGCTTTATAATCTCGCGTCAGGGCCATTTCACACCTTCGCTTTCTTGTATCGTTTCCATCGTTCCACGGCGGCGTTTATGTCTACGTCCTGCCGTCGCTTATCTCCGCCGCCCAGCAGAATAACCAGTATTTTCCCGTCTAACCCGTAATAAATCCGATAGCCCGGTCCAAAGTCCAAGCGCAACTCATACACGCCGCCCCGCAGTGCTTTTGCCGCGCCGAAGTTGCCGGCTTCCATCCGCCGGATATAGCGGTCAACTCTCGCCGCCGTTACGGGGTCAAGGTCGTCAAACCATTTGCCGAACGGGGATCGCCCACCCTCCGTGTATTCCTCAATCCGATAATTCATATGGTACGCTTTATGTTACTATTGTCAACAGTTAATTTACACCCAAGCGCTTCCACTTTCGCCAAGGCTTCCGTCTTCGCAAAGGCTTCCGTCTTCGCAAAGGCTTCGCCGGACACGTCGCCGGACACGTCACCGGACAAGCTGGTGGACAAGTCTGGCGCTTGACCGGCGTAGCTCACCGAGCGAGGCAGGGTCCGTCGTCCGGCGTCCTTCTTATCCAGACTGGCGTCTGGCGTCTGGCGTCCGGCGTCCTCTTCAGGCTGGCGTCCCGCCTTCGCCCCAGGGGCTACGGTGGGCAGGCCGTCGTCCGATCTCAGTCCCGGAGCCATTTAATCGAGCGCACGAACATCTCGCCGGTATAGGGATCGCGCCAGACCAGGGCCACGGCGCGCTGTTTGACCGGGTTACGCGGGATATTGCCGCCGGAGGCGACATGGGCCTCGATAATGATCGTGAACAGGTTCTGGCGCACGCTTACAAGGCCGCAGGTGTTGCGGAAAAAAGCTTCTTTCTGCAATTCATTGGTAGCTGTGGTTGAAAAATTCGTAAAACCTTGACAAATATCTAAAAAATTAGTGAATAAAGCGCTGGTCTGAAGGTACTCAACAAGCAGTTGAAGATCGGTACCTGTCAAGAGGTTCGTATTTTGCCCCGGGTATTCATCCACCGGCATATTGGCAAACAAGGCCGACAACACTTCCGGTTGACGCGTGTTGGGGTTCACACGCCCGCGCCAGATCGTGTTGGTGACATCCGTATACGATGCATTCGTTCCAACGGCAAAGACATCCAACACCCGCTGACAACTATTGCCATAAAGCTTAACTGTTTTCCAGGGAGCATAAGCCAAATATCCAAGTTCCCCGGCCGATTTCAAGGGACCGTTGGCGACATACATGGCAGCGTCCTTATCGCAATCCGCATTAATAGGGTCTGCCCAATAATCAAGGGTTGCACCGTTAATCGCGCCAAGGTCAGCCGAAACGGGAATTTTCCATAAAGTCGTATCTAACGGATTATAGTTAAAGCGCGGATCAATACATTCCCAGGTCTTTGACCCGCCGTTGTTCACTGTATTCGGCAATGTGCAGGCACTTAATTTATCCACGTCATCAACGCCGTTTCTTACGACGGCGGAAATAATCTTGATTTGATAGGGGCCCGCCGTAGTGGTCGAAAATAGTCTGGAGATATTATTCGTTTGCCCTGACGCAATTGTTATCGTTGGCTCGGCAAATAGGGGCATGGTTCCGAGTGTGGCTCCGACGCTGTTAAGGACTTCCACTTGGGCATCAAAAGAACAAGTTCCTCCGCCGGTGTTGACAAACGGATACCACAACGTAAAGGCAACGGTAATATCATAGGTCACAGGCGTTCCGGCTCCGGACGTACTTGAGTACGTGATCTTACTGATCATCGGCACGGGTTCTACGGCCGTTTCATAATTCTCAGGCTTGTAGCCGAGATCCACGTAATCCAGGAGATTGGTGAATAAGACACCCGCATAGTATAGGCTGAAGCCAGCGTTCGTGAACGCGCTGATGAAAGCCACTTGCCGCAGGGACAACTGGCTTTCATCACCCGCCAGATTGACCTGTGCCTGATTTGTAGAACCATTCCAATACCCGGCAGGCGCATAGGAATAAACGGTAAAGTTGGACGGAGCTCCGTTAAAGACGGTTTTGTTTAACTCGGCCAGTTCCGCTTGCGTCTCATAGCGATAATTATTTGCCCGATTGATTAGAAAATCGCTGTAATTGTTCATCTCCGACATGGAATTGATCGCAATTTCCATTGGATTAGTGCCCAGGCCACGTGTCGTCGCGCCCCCCACAAAATTGGCGTCCAGCAGGCCGGAGCAGTTCAGGATCAGGTATTTTACGCGGCCCATGAGATTGGTAGTCGGCAGATTGGTGCCCCACTGCGCCACGCTTTCGATCAGCACCCAGTGGTTGGATGCACTACGCTCATCCGTGTTCGTGGCCGCGAACCACAGCACGCGCGGTATAAAATTGGTGGCTTCGTTCTCACGGTTCAGCGCCAGTAATTTAAGCGCGTTAGCATTCGTGGACGTATTGGTGTAAGCGGTAGTATAGGAATTGGTCACGTCCCAGGGCGGATAGTTTGTGCCGCCGACAGCACTCATAAGCCCGTTGGTGCCCAACTTCCCCGCCAGGTCGTCCAGCGCCCTCGCCAATCCCACATGTACCAACTGGCGGGCGCGGACACTATCGGCATAGTTACCCGCCGCCACGCGTTCCGTGCGCATGGCAATGGCAAACGCCACCGCCATGAGCACCATCACCGAGAGAATGCCCAGGACCATGACCAGGGCGATGCCGCGGGAAGAGGGCTGTGGACCGTAGGCTGTAGGTTGTGGACGTAATTTTGAAGCAAACATCGACTTGTCCGCCATAGCTTTAGCGACGGTGGAACACCCAACCCTCCTACGCCCGAGCGCTTCGAAGGGCAAGCCATCGAACATCCAACATCGAATGGAAGACGGAAGACGGCGGAACAGGAGCAGAGAAGCAAACGCCCAACGCCGAATGTCGGAAGGCAGACCGTTGACCTCTGGCCTCTGGCCTGGACGTTCAGCGTTTGAAGCACCCGTCCGAACACTAAAACATCGTTTGATCCTGACTATTACATCAATGTTCATAATTGAGGTCTCACTGCCCACTGCATTGACTTATTCATTTATCAAGTGCACGGCGTTTTTTCGTTATAGGGAGATAGTTGTTATGAGAAACAACGGATCTGCCAAGCCGTTTTTCAAGTTGCTTTCTCGCGCCACCGGCAATAGCGCCACCCGTCTTCGCGTCTTCTTTCAATTTCGGCATGCCTTTTGAATCGTCATTGCGATGAATTTCGGTTGTTGCTCTCTCACCAAGCATAGCAAAAATCAGCTCGAAATCGTCCATGTGATCGCGCAAATTCTCCCGCTTCAAACCTTTAATTCTTTTATATTCGCTTGGCGTGATGCCAAAAGTAGCTTCTGCTATTTCCGCCGTTAATATTTCATAATCTTTCCGCTCTATTGCCCCACGCTTGTGCCATTCATCTGTTAATTCCTCACGGATAACAATACCGCGCATGCGTTTTTCAATCCAATCTTCCGGATACCCCTTCATTTTGTAAAGCATTCTGGTGCGTTTGGCGGCCAATTCCGGGTCTTCTATTTCCTGCACCCGTTCATAGCCGACTTTGGCCAACCAGCGTTTGAACGGTTCGGCTTTTGGCGAAGGCATTGACTGAATAATGCGTAAAACGCCCTCAGTATTGGCACAGTTTATCTTTTGGACGCCACCTGTGGTCTGTATCGGAAGGGGGGTGGCTATTTGCCCCCACCCTTTGGAAAGTTCCGGATCGCGCCGGCGCATGTCTTTAATATATCCGGCAGGCTGGACGGAATCGGTTAAAGCCATCACGACATCTTCAATGACAAACCACCACGCGTTGTCATGAAATGTCTTTCGAATTCCTATTCCCTTGAATAAGGCGATTTTTGTGGATTCCATAATTCATCCATGTCTGATTAGCAGTAAAAAGCCAGCTTCAAAATCGGCTTCGCTGATTTGAACGGCGCTTGTCCCACAGCCCACAGTCTACGGCCCACGGTCTGCATTCAGTTTTTCCTTCAAAAACAGGCGATCAAGCGAATCTTTTTCACGAACCTGACTTATTCACGCGGCAAGTTTGCCGCAGATGTGAGGCGCGAATAGCGCCGCTGTAGTGACTACTGCAAGCTGTTCGCAACGAAACAGATGCGGCAAAATCGCCGCGCCGTTCGGTGAAAAACAGCAAAAACTTTCCTTGAACAAAATTGCTTTTTTTAACCATTGACACAACATCTTTGTTTCCAATAAATAACATCGTTTTTGCTATTTTTCATGAATAAGTCAGGCTAACGGTCTGTTTCATACGCCACAGCAGTTGAGCACTCGCAAAAGGGATGCTAACGCCCTGAATAGCCACCCATTCGATATCCTTGGAAGCCTCCTTAAATTCGATGCCGCAAGCCGATTTCATTAAATCCACCACAATTTCATCGGCCACTCGAACGACTATGTATGTATCCAAATCAGTGGGCTCCATCTCCTTGATGGCGCCATCCGGCAAGTCCATCAAGGCCCGTCTGACACGGCCCTGGTTTTCCTGGGATGCATCAATCAGCAAATCAACATCCTCGGTTGCCCGGACAAAGCCCTGTTGAATGATGGCCATGCCCCCAATGACCATATAGCTGGCGCCGGCGTCATTGAGCCGACGACAAAGATCCACCAAATCATTTAAGGTCGGCGGACGAGATTCCATTTTCGAATTATCCATTACGCTCTATTCCTCATAAAACATAGAGGTCAGAGATCAGAATCCGTCGTCCCTCCTTCGCTCTCGCTACGTTCGTAGCTACGGAGGGCAGGCCGTCTTCTTTCTTCTCCGGTCCGTCGTCTTCTTCAGTCCGTCTTCCGACCCCGCGCGCGCCATCATGCGAATTGACCAATCCTGCGCTTCTTTAAAAGTCTTAAACCGATAATAGCCCCTGGGGATAAAGGGGCGATTACCGCGCAAGGCAATGACGGTATCCAAAAATGACGCCGCCTGCTCAAAACCGCAGGCCGGCTGGCGATGCCCAATGATTTTTATTTGTTCCGGCATCTGGCCTCCGTTATGCGTCCCTGCTTCGCCCCTTCGACTTCGCTCAGGGCTTCTCAGGGCAGGCCGTCGTCCTCTTAAGTCTTCTCCTGTCCGTCATCTGGCGTCCTTCTTATCCGGACTGTCGTCCGGCGCTTGCCCTGCGTAGCGCTCCGGGCGAAGCAGGGTCCGTCGTCTGGCGTCTGCCGTCCTCTTCAGGCCGTCGCCCCTCTTCACATTCCCGCTCAGATTCCATCGCGATTCAGAGGAAAAAGGCGGACTCTGGCCCGATCTTCGTCAACGGAGATCAAGGCTCCCGACGAAAGCTCCTGAGCGTATCGCCTGAGGATATCGAGCAGGAGTTCTGCGCAAAGGATTGGGGTAGGATCTTGCGTTCTAATTTGGACAACGCTTGGCGAGTTAGCATCGGTGGCGGCAAGAATGGCGCCGAAGTCGAGATCGTGGGTGAAAACGACATAATCATTTTGCCTTGCCCAATCCAGTATCTCCCGGTCAGCGGCGTTGGGCGAGCCAACCGAAGACCAGTGAGTCGCAGTGTGCCCCGCACGCTTCACAAAGGAGACCCAGGCGGGGGAGAGATTCATGTCGATCACGACCTTCATGCTAAGACCAGGGGAACGTCAATTTCCTCAACTCGCCACGCAGCGTAGGCAAGCGCCTGGGCGATATCTTCTGCCCCCAGATAAGGATACAACTCGAGGATTTCGTCCCTTGTCCGTCCCACGGCAATCAGGCCGACAAGCGTGCCGACAGTTACACGGAGTCCCCGAATACAGGGCTTCCCGCCCATTACTTCAGGATCGAATGTAATGCGGTCCATTGTCTTCATTTCTCTCCCTTCATTCCGTTTTAAAGCTACCACTTCCGACCCAACAATGCCAATCATTATTGGTTCCGGTGTCCCTCTTCACGGTCTGTAGGCTGGCGCTTGCCCTGCGTAGCGCTCCGGGCGAAGCAGGGTCCGTCGTCCTCTTCCTCCGGTCAGTCTTCCTTCTTCTCCGGGCTGGCATCAGGCGTCTGGCATCCGGCGTCCTCTTCAGGTTGTCGTCCCGCCTTCCTCTTCTCCGGACTGGCGTCTGGTGTCTGGCATCCGGCGTCCTCTTACCTCCCCCCATACCCCACCCGATTCGGGAAATAAACGCGGGTGGAATAAAGCTTGGAGTTGCGGGCCACAAAGTTATCCTGCTCCGTCGGGTCACTGCTCAGCGCCGTGGCTCGCATCATGTCATCATCGCTCAGCATGACAATGGCCATATCCATGCAAATTGGCAACATGTTGGACTGATAAGAATCAGTCGAAAAGCCATTGACAAGATCATCCATGCTCGCATAGGCCAAGGCTTGAAACATCCAGACATTTGTGATAAGGATTTGGGAACCTGAAAATGAAAGCGCATCTGAGTAAGGATTAAAGGGGCTTGACACTCCTGTCCGTCGCTGGCTTTTTAGTTGATAAGGATCATGCAGGAACAAGATCCCACGCACAGCGCGTGTGCCGGATGAAGAATCAGGATCACCCGAAAGAGAGTAGAACCTGATTTCTTTCCCAGCATTCTTTAATTCAAATTGCAAATCCGACAAAGCCGGCGGATTGACGGCCTCAATCGGCCCGGCAACGGCGGATTGTAGTTCGCGGGCCATGAAGTCCAGGGCGGCGCGGGCGGCGGTGTTCATGTCGGCCTTCTGGGTGCCGATATTCCAGGAGGCGGAACTGCTCTGGAAAATATTGGCCACCATCAGGACCATGACCGAAAGGACCGTCATGGCCACGAGGACCTCGATCAGGGTAAAGCCAGAAGACAGCCTGCCCTGCGACGCGTCCTCCGTAGCTTCTGAAGCGAAGGGGGAAGCCCGGGCGAAGCAGGGACGACAGACAGGAGAAGAGGGAAGCGGGACGACGGCCTGCCCACCATAGCGCTCGGGCGGCGGTGGGACCCTCCTACGCCCGAGCGCTTCGGAGGGCAGGCGGCGGATGGCGATTGCATTAATCATCCTCGCCTCCTGTTTTATCCCAGACTTTCAGGCGCTTGGCGATTTGCTCGGGGCTGGGTAACTCGGCTTGATAGTCGTCGGGCAGTTGCGGCACTACGGTGTAAGTGGCCACGCCCAGTGGCCGGGCGACAGTGCGAAGGGCATATTCGACAACTGTCTTGTTTTTACTGCGGCAGATGATGATACCGATGGGTGCGTTTTCACTGGGCAGGCGCTCCTGTGTGTCCAACGCCTCCAAATAGAACTCCATTTTGCCTTTGTGCTCGGGCTTGAAGTCGCGTATTTTGAGTTCAATGGCAACCAGACAGCGCAGGCGACGGTGGAAGAGCAAGAGATCGATGAAATATTCCTGTCCACCTACTTCCAGTCGATATTGATTGCCCACGAAAGTAAAAGCGCATCCCATTTCGGCAAGAAAATTGCGCAGGTTTTGTACCAGCGATTCCTCCAGATCACGCTCGCTGTGTTCGTCAGCAAGTTCGAGAAAGTCGAAGGTGTAGTGGTCTTTGATGGCCAGCGCGGCTTGGGCTTGGATTTCAGCCGGCAGGGTCCGGTCAAAGTTAGTCTGGTTGAGCAGAAACTTTTCGTAGCTTTTGTTATCGATTTGATGCAAAAGCACGGCCTTAGTCCAGCCGAAACGGGCGGTAGCGCGCAGGTAAAACTCGCGCTCCAGATCATCTTTGCAGCGCCCCAGGATCACAAGGTTTTTTGCCCAACTGATTTCTCTAACCAGCGGTTGGAGATTTGGCTTTTTATTGTATTCACAATAAAACTGCCGCATGAGCCAGAGGTTTTGCACGGAAAATCCGTTGCGCCCGGGGAACTCCGCTTGCAGGTCGCACGCGAGGGTTGCCACCACGGCCTTGCCCCAGCCAAGCTCCTGTTGCTTGCGGTAAATGGACGCGCCCAAGCCCCAATACAGCCCCACCAATTCACAATTCACCGCCCGCAGCGCCTGATATTGCCGCTGGCGTATCTGCACTTTGATCTGGGCCAGAAACTCGACGTAACCGCGTGTGGTGCTATTGGAGGGTAATGACGCAAATGGCGCTTGTATCATTCCGGTTGGCGGCTGGGATTTGCTATTACACGGCATAGCCCAGCCCTCCCATGTTATCCTTAACTATGGCGCTCAAGTTCATTGTCACGATTCGATTCACGCTTCCGTCGTCTGTTCCCGACTCTCCGGTCCCCTCTTCCCCTCCTGTCTGGCATCTGTCGTCTGCCAGGCTCCGCCGGCGTGTCCCGCCGACCATGCTCCGCGGCTCGACTGAGCTCGCCGAAGTCCGGAGCGCTACGCCCAGGCGAGAGCGGCCTCGCGAAGGGGGAAGCGCTTCCTCCGTCGCCAGGGCTTCCTCCTTCGCTCGATCAGCTACGGCGGACAAGATGGTGGACAAGTCGCCCAGGCGAGTCGTCTGGCGTCATCTTCCCGCCGTCCGCCTTTTCTGGACTGGCGTCAGGCGTCCTCTTCACGGTCCGGTCTCACGGCTTCCACCTGAAAAACTCCGCATAAAACATGCTGGGGTCGTTGATGCTCCCAAATTCACCCGGCAAGACAAAAAGAGTCGCCGCTTTGAGCAGGCCGTTGGTCGTCAG
>VSJD01000023.1 GCA_008636095.1 Kiritimatiellota bacterium
CTGGCCGTGTACCGTGACGGGTATTGGTCCATCTTCTCGCTGGCTAACGGCCTCATTTTCTACAACGAAGGTGTCTGGGGCGGGCCGGGCTGGGCCCCCGTGCCAGGGGACTATGACGGTGACGGCAAGTCCGACCTGGCCGTGTACCGTGACGGGTATTGGTCCATCTTCTCGCTGGCTAACGGCTTCATCCTCTATAACGAAGGCGTCTGGGGCGGGCCGGGATGGACCCCCGTGCCAGGGGACTTTGACGGTGACGGCAAGGCCGACCTGGTAGTGTACCGTGACGGGCAGTGGTCCATCTTCTCGCTGGCTAACGGCCTCATTTTTTACAACGAAGGTGTCTGGGGCGGGCCGGGCTGGACTCCCGTGTATTAATATTATCAGGGGATGTTTTCACCAGCCCGTCCCTTGGGGACAGTTACCCTTCCCCGTCCCGCCACGCAGGTTTTTGCGTATTCTTACCAAAGTGAACACCTGTTCTCATCCCAAAGTGAATAGTATTCGGGGCGTAGCGACGCTGTCTTTTTGATTAGTGGAGTCCGGGATCGTCTCATGTCACGCGTTCACGGGTTTGAAATTCGCAATCCCAAGTTCCCTCTGGGAGCCCTGAAGGAGCCCCGGAAGAAAAATCAGGGGATGAATGCAAATGTAGCGGAAATAACCCGGCTTCGTCCCGACCTTCCGGAGAGTCAGGACTACGCCGTGGTACTTTTCACCTGCTGGTGAAAAGTAGAGGCTGGGGGGCTTGTGCGCCTATGGCGCGCTCGAATACGCCTGAGGCGCACAAGCCCACCTTAGGCGGGCAAGCACCCTAAGGAGCGATGCTTTATCCGCCGCAGGTGGACCCCGACCCGCTGATTAAGAGTCAGCAAACAAAAATATTACACGACCTAAAATATCTCGTACCCCCCTGTAAATCCAAGGCATATCATTGTTTATTCAAAAGTCAATAATGCAGCATAACGCAGCATCATGCAGGCTAAATCCACCTGGGAGCCCCGGAAGAGCCCCGGAAACACTGGTACGATTCGGGAGCCAAACCCGCTGACATAACATCAGCAGTACGCACCTATCCTTTTTCTCATTCTTTTCCAACCGTCGAAGGACCTCCAAATTCAGGGCTGATCGTCCTGACTCTCCAAGAGGTCGGGATTTTTCGCCTCGCCTGCAACGCTGTGAGTCTGCCCACACCTGCCCGCAGTCGCTGCGCTCCAGGCCCCTGCAGGCGGGCGGGCAGGCTGATGATTTTTCCAGCGAATTTCCCAACCATGAACCATTGAAACATGCCGACTTTCCTCATTCTGAATTCTGACTCCTGAATTCCGGCTCCTTGTGCGTAGTTGCAAAATGCGTCTGTGCAACCCGGGTCTGTTTCAGGGCACCACGGGCGATGTCGTTTTTGGGGTTAAACTCCAGCGCCTTTTCCAGTAGAACACATGCCTGGTCCAGATGGGAGCGCGCGCCGGAGGCTTGCAGGCTGCCTTGGAGCATGTGTGACATGCCGCCAATAGTGTAAGTACGATCTGAAAAGAAACTGGGATATTTCAGCATGGTTTTGAACAAGTCTTCCGCTTGGCAGGCGTATGCAAAAGCTTCTGCAACGCGGTTTTTAGCCGCCAGTTCTTGAGACTTGACAATGTAAAGCGCGCCAAGGTTGATCAGCTTGTGGGGAGAATAAGGATCGTATTTTATGGCCGCTTCAACCTCGCGAATCTTATCATCCAGCGTCACGGGAATCTTCCGGCCCGTATAATTGGCGTAAATCAATGCGCGGTATTCCTGCAGGCGGACGTTCCATGTGTAGTAGGCCATGGATTTGCGCAGATATAGAAGGGTTAATTCGTCAAATCGTCCGGAAGAGGCCAGCGTGGCGGCTCCTTTCAGGTACTGGTCTCCCTTTCGACGGGACCAGTCGTCGCGGAATACGGCCCAGCCGCCCGCAACGGCGACGATGGTCAGCAGTATGTAAACAAAGCGTGGCATAGTCAATTTTGCCTGGAGTCCCACGCCTGGTTTTTCAACGTGCATGACATATATGCCGGTCAGCATGCCGGCAAAGCTCCATAGCAGGGTGGACGCCAGAGGAAGCTGTAAAGGAAAATCCACCAGCGCGTTGACACCCAGCCCTACAATTCCGGTCATCAGACATAGAGACAGCAGCCGGGGTTCGTGGATTTTGGCGTTGTTCCCGATGCGCCAAGTCATCATCAGAAGGGCCAGAAAGACGCCAAGATACGCCAGGCCGCCAAAAATTCCCAGTTCCACAAAGGCTTGTTCAAGGTCGTTATGCATCCGTCTGGGGCGCGCGGACATTGAAAAACCGCGGAGAGGCGTCAGGCAGACGGCTTGGTAGTAGGCGGGGTAAGCCGTATGAAAAGCCCCAAGGCCCACACCATGAAAAGGACGGTCCTTGATCATGGCAAGTCCGTTCAGGTCATAGGCCATACGTGTGCCAAGAGTATAGCCATCGTCCTGTACGGGCATCCGGACAAAACTGCGAACCTGCTCAATTACGCTGCGCATCCCGAGCGTGCCCCGCAGGCTGGTGCCGCCAACGGCCACAATACAAACTACGGCCAGCAGGATCAGAACTGTTTTAGTGAAGAAAGTTTTAATGATCGGCCGATATTGTTGATGCAATAACAGCCAACTTACGAAAAAGATTGCCGCGCACAGGGCGGAAACCCAGCTGGCGCGGCTACGGGTATAAAACAAGGTAATCACACCCATGGCCAATAACACGGTCGCGGCGAGCCGGGCCAGCCTTTGACGGCTGGACAGCAACAGGTAAAAAATGGCGGGCAGGGTCAACACCAGGTAAGAACCAAGTAGATTTTTACTGGCCTGGGTGCCGGCCGGCGGGGCTATTTGGCGAAAATAGTCCAGAAATAAATTCTGCTGGAAAAAAGGCAATGCGCCGGCAATGGACTTATCCATCCCATCCGTAAAATGAACGGCACGCAACAGGGCGGCAAATCCGGCGGCAACATAATTCCATGGCGGGAAAACAGCCGCCAGCTGAGCATCGGTAATCTTATGGAACTGGGCAATGCCGATTAGGCAGTTAAAGCCCACCCCAACAGCCACAATCCACAACAGGTTTGTATACCATTTTTCATGGCGTAGCAGATAAATGAACCCAAACATAGCGGCATATCCCAAAAAATGCTTTAAAGACCACCAGCTATGATAAGGGCTCATAGTCCACAACATGGATAGCGAGGAAACAAAAATCAAAAAGACCACCAGCCATATGATAGCTGGCACGCGCAACGTAATCACATTCCGGCGCTGGTTCAGGCAGGAAAGAAAATAGGCCGCCACCAGGATCAGGGCGGTCCAGTGGGTCAGGTACCAGCGGGAGTCGCCGGAAACCTCGGCAACGGAAATGTCATAGGATACCGACACCGCCAATACGAACAAGGCTATCAAAAAACGCCCGAATTTATAGAACCAAGCCGGGGTTTCCTGTACACGCCCAGGGGCGGCAGTCGTATTGATTATGGTCATACGCGCCACGATAGATGGAAAGATTCCTGCTGTCAAGATTGTGGACCTTCGGCGGGAATGCCTGAAACTATTTTTCAGTCCAAACTTGACATTCCTATCACGTCTCGGCACACTTTCCCTCATAAAAGTGCGTCTTCATACCGGTGTTAACCGATGGACACTGCCCAATGGCTCTTCCCACGGTCTCAGTCATCATCCCCGGCCGGAACCGGCCTGCCTTCCTGCGTGAGGCTATCCTGTCAGCCATCAACCAGACTTTGCCGCCCATGGAGATTCTGGTGGTTGATAACGGCTCTGACCCCGACGTCCGGGAGGCCATTGTGCGCCTCGCGTCGTTGTACGACTGCGTGCGCTTCATCGCACTGAGCCGGAATCACGGAGCAGGCCATGCCCGGAACGTCGGACTGGAGGCCGCTCGGGGGGACTGGATCCTCTTCCTCGACGACGATGACATCCTGTTCTCGGATTTTCTGGAGCGCTGCTTCGAGGCCCTCGCCCGCGAGGACGGCGCCCAGATGGCCGTGGGCCGCGCTCTGCGCTTCCAGGACGGCCAGAGCACCATCTGTCCAAGGGACCTGATCTCCGGTTTCAACCTCCGGGCCTTCCAGAAGGATCCCGTTTCCGCCCGGCTGACCCAGGGCGTCGCAATGGGGTCCTGCCTTATGAGCCGGAAGGCCATCGGCGCGTGCCGCTTTTCTACCCGCCTCTGTTTGGGTGAGGACATGCTCTTCTGGCTGGATGTCTTCCTCCGCGCCGCGGGCCCTCCAGCGCTCGCCGCACACGCTTTCGTGGCGATCCGCCAGCATCCGAAACAGACCACCGCCACAAAGCTGCAGGCGGATGGCACGCCAAAACTTTCCATCACGCCCATCATTCCCCTGGTCCTGAAGGCGCTAGAGCGGGCAGATCCTTGGCTCGCCTTCTGTGTGCGCGTCTTAGCCCTGTACCGCGGCGGGCGCGCGTGGCACGACTCCGAGCTCCTTCGCCTCCTGGTAGGGCGGCCAGATTTCGCCGCCCGTATCTTTTGTACCCGGGCGGGAAGGCGCTTGGCTCAGGCGGGAGTCTGGCCTTGGTGGCGCCCGACCCGTGTCGCAGTCCCCCTGCCAGTCGGAGTGCAGAGCTCCCGGCCCTCCCTTCTCTTCATCTGCGGCGTCGTGCCATTACCCTCTGGAGCCGGTGCATGTATGCGGCCTTACCACCAATTGATGGCTCTGGCACGGACTTACTCCATGCATCTGCTTCTGGTCCTGAACAATCCGGGAGAGGCCCGGATTCCCACCTCCTTGCGGGGCCTTTGCCAGGACATCGAGATCATGCCCCGCACACGGCACACGGGCTGGAGCTACCGCTTGTGGTGGCGTTGGCGGCGCTGGCGCGGGGATGCCCTCGCCGGGGAACTGGCCTGCCCGGAATTTCTTCGAAAGACCCGCGCCTGGGGCCGCTCCGAACCTTTCCAGCGCATCCACGTTTTTCGCCTTTATTTGTCCCCTCTGGCGCAGGCCCTCATGCGCCGCTTTCCCTCGACGCCCACCAGCCTGGATATGGACGACATGGAATCCAAAACCCGCCTGTCCATGGCCGCCGTACACCATTACCGGGGAGAGCGGCAGCTGGCTCTCTTCTGCCTGCGGGAAGCCAGGCTCTACCAGCGCCTGGAGGACAACTTCCTTCCGCGGGTGCAGAAGATCTTTGTCGCCTCCGCCCTGGACCAGGCGACTCTTGCACGGCGCTTTCCCGGCACGCCGGTGGGGGTCCTGCCCAACGTGGTGCTTCTACCCTCCAGGTTGGCTCGGCGCCCGGCTCGGCCTGTGGCTGAACCAAGGCTCGACCTTTCTATGCTGTTCGTGGGCTCCCTGCGCTACTTTCCCAATGCGGACGCCCTGAGACATTTTGCCGAAGACCTCGCTCCGGCTCTAGACGCGCTAGGCGTGGCCTGGCAACTGCGGGTGGTGGGCGCGCCACCGCGGCTCCCCTGGGGACGGCCTGCACGAGGCGACAACCGCTGGACATGGGCAGGATGGGTGGAAGACTTGGGGCCGGAGTACGCAGCAGCGGATGTGGTGGTGGCCCCCATCCGCTGCGGTGGCGGTACCCGGATCAAGGTGCTGGAGGCCTTCGCCCATCAGGTCCCGGTTGTGGCCACCTCCATGGCCCTGGAGGGATTGCCCGTAGAACATGGCATCCATTGCCTGGTGGCGGATGTCCCCTCTGCCTTCGCCCAGGCCTGCGCCCGCTTGGGACAAGAGCCCGCCCTGGGCAGGGCCCTGGCGGCTCGGGCCGCCGAACTGGTGCGCACCGGATTTACCCCCGAGGCACTGGACAGCCTTCTACGGGAGGAAGGGGCGGGCCAGCAGGTTGAAGGTGGTGTCCACCTGCCGAATGTGGGATTCGGTCATGAGGCCCTGGTGGAAGCTGGAGAAGTCGCGGCGGTCGCTGGCCCACCAGAGGTGGCTCCATAGGTGGATGCTGGAGATGCTGGTGGTATCCCGCTGGCAACCCTCTAGAAGTGTGTACAGGTCCTCCCGGGTCCACATGTAGGGATAGAAGGTGCGTGGGGGCTCAATGTGGAGCGCATGGGGTATCTCCAGACTAAGACGCTGGGGCAGTATGGTCGAGTGGTTGCTCCAGGAGCCGTCGAATGCCTGGGGCATGGCCTCCAGCCAGCGCCAACCGAATTCGGCGTGGGGGCGGGACATGATTAGCGCATTGCAGAGGGAGGGCAGCATCCTGCCATTCGTCTGGCACACAATGTTGTTCTCCCGTCCCAGCACGAACGGCTTAGTCCGCAATTCCAGGTGCGGTGGATGGACAAACAGGGTGTCGATGTCCGCGTAGATGCCCCCGAACTCCTGCAGCTTCTCCAGGCGGACGAAGTCTGCCACATGGGCGTACCGGTATCGGCGGCAGCCGCGGTTACGCCACCCGTAGCGGATCCCGTAACTACGGGGATTTGGGGCGATGCGCACCAGGCTGAGCCGGGGCTTGACTAACTCCCACCAGGGTCCCCAGGGCTCGTGCTCATAGAAGAACAGGATGCGGTCGGGCCGGTTCACCCGGAAGCAGGACTCGATGCAGAGGTAATGAGAGATATGGAATGGTTCGTCCTGGCGTCGCAGGCCGAAGACGAACAAATATTGGTTGGGGATGGGAAGCTCAGTCATGAGTGAGGATCTCCTTTACGAAGGGGATGAGTGCAGCCGCTCCGAAGCGGTCATGCAGTCCAGCCTGGGCCTCCACGGCCCTGTGACGCGCCGCTTCCGGATCAGCTCGAAATGCGCGCAAGAGGGCAGCGGCGTGGGAGAGCCTGGGTTCGGCCCATGAGCCACTCTCCGCCCGGTTCCACGCCGGAGCTGGGTCCCAGTCCACCAGTCCACCCTGGGTCGGATCCAGGTAGTCCAGCACGCCGCCCCAGCCCGTGACGATCACCGGCTTGCCGGCAGCGGCTGCGTCGAAGGGGCTCAACCCAAAGCCCTCGCCGTGAGTCAGAGAAAAGTAGCAATCTCCACGTTGATGCAGACCCTCCAGTTCGGCCAAGGTCAGCTCTTCCGTGACCAGGTCCACGGGGGCGCCCCCGGGTGTGAGGGCCTCGATGCGCCGCAGGCGTTCTCTGGATGCCTCTTGCAGCAGCCTGGTGGCCCGCTTCGGTAGCAGGTGCCTTAATGGGCGCAAGAGGGGTCGAAAAGGGCGCAGGGGGAGAAATGCGGGGCGATCCAGGATGCTTCCCTCTGGCACAGAAGTGGTTTTCACGACAAGGCGGACGCCGTCGGTGGCAGTGAAGCACTGGCGAAAGAGAGCTATGGCCTGGTCCAGGTTCTTGCGGATCTCCCACGTCTCGATGCAGTAGAAGACCAAGTCCCCGGCCGGGATGGTGGCCCATCGAGGATGAGGCGCAGGGCGTGCCGGACCGGGCAGATGGGGCAACACGCTGATTGGAATTTGCACGCCCTGGCTCCGGAACAGGTCCCGGTTCCAGGTGCAGGGCACCAGCAGGTGATCCAGGCGGTTCAGGATGGGGGCCCAGTGGGCCTGCAGGACATCGGTCTCCCAGACCGTGTAGCCCACGATGCGCTTGTCCCCCTTCCGGTCCAGCCAGTAGGGCATATTCTCGGGCAGGGTGTGCAGCAGGATAGTGTCGCAGTCCAGGTCCCGATGATAGAGGGAGGCCAGGATCGGGTCCCCGTCGGCGGCGACGGGGGAGGAATCGGGCCCCGGCCGGGAAGAATCGCTGGAGACGGACGTCCAGGTAAGGTTCACACCCGCTTTAGTTAGGGCCAGCATGAGGCGGCGGGCGGCGGTGAAGTATCCCGTGGTCCCCCTCAAGGAGACGTAGTGAAGTCCTTTAATCATGCAGCGGCTCCGGTAGTTCGAGACGGTGGCTGATGCCGGACAGGATTCCCGGCTTATGGGAGACGATGAGGATGGTGCAAGTCGGGGCAATGGTGTCCAGCAGGGAGGCTACCTCCAGTTCCGAGCGAGAGTCGATATTGGCGGACGCTTCGTCCAGCACCAGCAGCGAGGGATTTCGCAGGAGGGCCCGGGCCAGGGAGAGGCGCTGCTTCTGGCCCGCCGAGAGGCCTTCTTCGTTCTCTCCGATGCGGTGGTCCAGGCCCTTGGCCAGGCCGTCTATCCACGGACCCAGGCCCACTTGGTCCAGAGCCCGGCGAAGGTCAACGTCCTCCAAGTGCTCGGCTACGCCGTACACGAGATTCTCCCGTACGCTGCCCAGGATCAGCAGGTTCTCCGTCCCCACGTAGGACACGGGACTACCAAGGACTGCGTAGTCGCGGGCGGGGATCCCGCCCACCAGGATCTCTCCGGCTTGGGGCTCCTCCAGGCCAAGGATCAGGTGGAGCAGGGTGGTCTTGCCGCTACCATTGGGACCAACGATGCCGAACCGGCTTCCAGCGGGGATATGCAGGTCCAGCCCCTCAAAGATGGGACTCCGGGCTCCAGGCCAGCGAAAGCCCACTCCGCGAAGAGTGATCGCCGGGGGCGGCGCGGATGACCGGGACAGCTTGTGAGGTTCCCGGAGATCCGTCGGCACTTCCCGGAATGCCCGTGCTCGATGCGATCCGTCTATGGAAAGAACCAGGTCCGCCGCCCGGTCGAAGGGCATCTGCGACTGCATCATCCCCCCGGCGTTGTCGACAACGCTGGCCATCCGGCGTGTGAGGGCCAGGAACAGGTAGATGGAGCCCATAAGTATTACGGGCGGGGTGTGGATGAATGTGACGTTGATCCCCACCATGAGTGCGATGGCAAGGATGCCCAGAAGGGGCAACAGGGCGACCGCGATGTCCCGCAGCCAGAAGGTCCGGCAACTGGAACGGAAGTAGTCCGAAACGTAATCGTCGAAATGCCGACGCTCTGCCTCCTGAAGGTCCATGACCCGAATGAGGACCCGGTTCCGGCTGATGCGCACCAGGGCCTGCTCGAGGCCGGCCCGGTGCCGGGGGATGTGGGTGGCCAGGGCCAGGATGGCGCGGTTGAGCCCCATGACCAGCAGGCCCAGCATGGCCAGACAGGCTGAGGCCAGCAGTGCGTCCTTCCAGGCCAGCAAGAACAGTGCAAGCAGGAATGAGGCGGCCATCAGCGCAGAGGAAACCATTTGCGCGCCGTGGAAGCACCAGTTCGTGGCCTTGTTCAGATGGTCCCCCATCATGAGATGGGCCTCGCTGAGCGCTACAGGGGGCAGGGTCGACAGCATCAGCATGCGATAGCCCTGCAGGTGCTGGATACGTGCCCGTATCCATTCCAGCACGGCGTGCTGGGCGCAGGCAGCGGCGGCCTGGGTTCCGGAACGCACCAGTCCCAAGAGCACCAGGCTCACAAGCGTCAGGGACGTTCCCCAGTCCGCCAGTCTATGCGGCAGCCAGGTTGGAAGGCGCGTTCCATCCAGGATTCCGAGCGCATAGGCCAGGAGGATGAGCGCCACCACCATCAGGTTCTCCATGAACGCCTGCGCCACAGAGGCGCTCAGGGAAAGGGCCATCCAGATCCAGCCCCTCCTGCCCAACAGGATGGAGAGGGCGCGCAGTCGCCGGCGATTTCCGTTGGTCATTGGGTCGGACCCCGCTCGAACCGGGAGGGCCGAGGCCAGCACCGGGCCATGACCGCTTTCCAGTAGATAAGGGCCGGCGGGTTAGGGGCCTCTGAGACCACGTCGTCGTTGGCGCAAGCGAATCTCGGCCGCTCTTGCTCCAGACGATCCAAGCCCCCCCTGCTCTGCTCAGGGTCATCCCTCAGGCGGACAAAAAGGTAGTCCGGTGAATTCCAGTCCAGGCGGACCGCCTGCAACTGGCCGCACGCCAGTCCTGTGTAAGCGTACAGGATTCGCAGGGCCAGGTCGTCCGGCGCCCGGAAGCGGTGACGGCGGGTGGCTTGGAATTCCGCAGGGAAGCGGGCCTCCAGATTGTAGATCGCGTCCCGGTCGTAGAGTTGGGGGACATGGGCTGTATTGTTGCGATTGGGGGCCAGGCCCAATAGCATGCGCCAGTTAGTGCGGGAGCGGGCCAGTGCAGGGCTGCGATGCGATCCCTTCCAGGGCTGGTACCGGAGGGTATAGGCGCAGGCCTTGTCGGTCACGTTCCGGGAGGCCCCGCGGACCGGAATGGCATTGTCCTCGAAGAAGAATCGCGGGGGGCCATCCGGGGGCAGGAACCACGATCGGGGCGTATCGCGGGCCAGAAAGAAGTCGTCGTTCAGGTAGAGGAAGCGCCGTGAGAGGCCGGGAATGAGGTGCAGGTTCAGTTCGATGGCCCACACATTGAACGTCGGCAGCACTGTGGGGTCGGGAAAGATCTCCTCGTGGCGCACCGTGCGCAGGCCAGCACAGGTCGTGTTCAGCCATGCGGGCGGGGCGCCGGCATGGACGATGACGACGTTGCGGACCCAAGGGGCGTGTTGCTCCAGGGAGCGCAGGGAATACCTGAGCTCCCCGTTGTCCCGGAAGCGGCGAACGCCCGAGCTGTGAACGTCGACGGGGCCTTGCCGCCAGCGCTGCAGGGCTGAGCGCAACTCCGGGTCATCTCCGTTCACCCACGTGTAGACGGCGTCGATTTTTTCCTGTGTTGGGCTCGTGTCCGGTGTGTCAATGATGGCTTGTGTTCCTTTTTATTGGATGGAATATAAAAAGTGTGGTTTTGAGTGTCAAGAGGATTATGGCTCCCTGTCAGGAGCTCAGGGTTGAAATCGGCCGGTCACTGAATGATTATGACGGCGATGGTAAGTCCGACGCATGCCTCTATCAAAGCGTTTTGGGGCGGTGGCAAGAGGAATTGTCCGAAGAATTAGGGTCGCCCTGAAAACAAAAGTTTGTGCAAGTGAGCAAATAAGATAGAGTACTGGCATTGCATACGTTTCAAGGAGTGTTGTATTTTTCACTCTGATGCTGCGGAACGGGTGAAAAGGAAACAGAAAACGGCCTAAGGGAATAAAGAGATGAGCAGACCGACATGCCGCAATGGACTCGTCTGGCAAGGCCGCCGAGCGAGATTTATCTTTGGGGCGGCGATGTGCCTGGGATTGATGGTGACGTCCGCCCGCGGCGGGAGCCTGGATGACCCGGGGGTGCCGACTGATCCGGCCAGCGCGATGTATACGACGCAGGACCTCTATGATCGGCTGGCGTTCGGCACCAATGCCCCGAAGCGCGCGGGCGCGTTCGCGGAGCCGACGGCGGGGCCAACGGCCGGCACAATGCCTACAACGGACGACATCATGGCCAAGGCGCCCGCAACGAACTCGTCCGGCGCGGTGGACGGCGAAGTGCTCTCCGGGAAAACGTTCTGGGGCCTGACGCAGGGCGCCTGGGGCACGCATACCGGCACGATCGCGACAGTGACGCTCTCTCCGGCCAATGACACGGTGCCGAACGGTTACTACGTGGCGACAACCCTGCACGCGGTGGATCCGGACCTGGCGGCGGGGAACATTGTAAGCAATATCGCTATTTTTGGCGTCACGGGAACGGCGGTTACGGCGACCGGCGACGCGGTAGTGGCCGATGTGCTGGCGACAAAAACATTTTCTAAAGCCGGCGCCAGCGGGCTGACCGGGACGATGACGAACCAGGCCGCGCTCGGATTTATGCCGGGTCCGGCAAATGTGACGATTCCTGCGGGCTACTACAGCGGCAGTGGCGTGGTTACCGGCGATGGCGCCCTGGTGACCGGCAACATCAAGGCCGGGACGACAATCTTTGGCGTGGCGGGATCGAACGCCGTCGTGGACACGACGGTCGCGACGGCGACGACGAACGACCTGCTATCGGGCAAGACGGCCTGGGTGCAGGGCGCGGCAATCACCGGCACGATTGAAACGGTGACGCTGTCGGGCGCGACGACGAACATGGAGGCGGGTTACTATGCGGCGACGAACCTGGCGCAGGTGGCAACGAGCCTGGTCGCCGGAAATATCAAGAAGACTGTGAATATCTTCGGCGTGGTAGGCACGTATGAGGAGGGCAGCGGCGCCAATGCGCCGGTGCCAAAAACAGGGCAGACGAACTCGTGTGCGAACTACGATGATGGGTGGTATAGCACGAACAAGGGCGTAGCGTGGCCGCATCCGCGGTTCACGGTAGTTGGTGAAGCGGATACTGCGGAGACGAACCAGATCAGGGACAACTTGACCGGGCTGATCTGGGCGCGGGACGCGAACCTTGCGGGGTATGGGAGGGAGTGGCAGGATGCGCTTGACTTTATCGCTACGATAAACGCACCTGAAACTCTCTATGGCGGCACCAACGACTGGCGGTTGCCGAACTTGCGGGAATTATTCAGTCTGATTCACTTCGGCACCAACAGTCCTGCTCTTTGTGATACGGAAGGGACCGCACAGTGGACGGAAGGCAATCCATTTACAGGCGTCCAGTCGAGCGAATACTGGACGTCGTCTACGTACGCACTCAATTTTTCGGGATATATGTGGTACGTGATACTGGACGATGGCAGAGTGGGCAACGACAGTATTGATTTTGGTGCTTCGTTCTATGTGTGGCCCGTCCGCGGGCCATGAGAACGAAAAGAATTGATGCTTCGGAACGAGTGAAAAGGAAACAGAAAACGGCTGAAGGTAATAAAGAGATGCGCAGAACGACATGCCGCAATAGACTCGTCTGGCAAGGCCACCGAGCGAGATTTATCTTTGTGGCGGCGATATGCCTGGGATTGCTGGTGACGTCCGCCCGCGGCGGGAGCCTGGATGACCCGGGGGCGCCGACTGACCCGGCCAGCGCGATGTATACGGCGCAGGACCTCTATAATCGGCTGGCGTTCGGCACTAATGCCCCGAAACGCGCGGGCGCGTTCACGGAGCCGACGGCGGGGCCGACGAATGTCACGATGTATTCAACGGACGAGATCATGGCCAAGGCGCCCGCGACGAATGTGTCCGGCGCGGTGGACGGCGAAGTGCTCTCCGGAAAAACGTTCTGGGGCCTGACGCAGGGCGCCTGGGGTACGCGCACCGGCACGATCGCAACGGTGACGCTCTCTCCGGCCCATGACACGGTGTCGAACGGTTACTACGCGGCGACAACCCTGCACGCGGTGGATGCGGACCTGGCGGCGGGGAACATTGCAAGCAATATCGCTATTTTTGGCGTCACGGGAACGGCAATTGAGGCGACCGGCGATGCGGTAGTGGCCGATGTGCTGGCGACAAAAACATTTTCTAAATCCGGCGCAAGCGGGCTGACCGGGACGATGACGAACCAGGCCGCACGCGGCTTTATGCCGGGTACGGCGAATGTGCCGATTCCTGCGGGCTACTACAGCGGCAGCGGCGTGGTTACCGGCGATGGCGCCCTGGTGACCGGCAACATCAAGGCCGGGACGACAATCTTTGGCGTGGCGGGATCGAACGCCGTCGTGGACACGACGGTCGCGACGGCGACGACGAACGACCTACTATCGGGCAAGACGGCCTGGGTGCAGGGCGCGGCAATCACCGGCACGATTGAAACGGTGACGCTGTCGGGCGCGACAACGGTCATGGCGGCGGGGAACTATGCGGCGACGAACCTGGCGCAGGTGGCGACGAACCTGGCGGCGGGGAATATCAAAACGAATGAGAATATTTTCGGTGTGGTAGGCACGTATGAGGTTGGTGGCGGTAGCGTCACCAATGCGCCGGTGCCGAAGACGGGTCAGACGAACTCGTATGCGGACTACGACGATGGGTGGTATAGTACGAACGTGGGCGTGGCGTTGCCTAATCCGCGGTTCACGGTAGTTGGTGCAGCGGATACTGCGGAGACGAACCAGATCAGGGACAACTTGACCGGGCTGATCTGGGCGCGGAACGCGAACTTTGCGGGTGGGCAAAAGACTTGGCAGAATGCGCTTAACTATATCGCTGCGACAAACGCATCTTTAACCCTCTATGGCGGCACCAACGACTGGCGGTTGCCGAACGTGCGGGAATTATTCAGTCTGATTCACCTCGGCTACTACAGTCCTGCTCTTTGTGATACGGAAGGGACCGCACAGTGGGAGGACGGCAATCCATTTACAGGCGTCCAGTCGGATATTGGATCTGGATCCAGCGAATACTGGGCGTCGTCTACGTACACGCCCAATTCGAGCGCGAGTTGGTTCGTGAGGCTGGGCGATGGCGAAGTGAGTCGCACCAGCATTAACGAATGGTATTTCGTGTGGCCCGTCCGCGGCCCATAATGAAGATAATTCGATTGTTTCTGGAGGGCGGCCTGCCCGAGGGTGGCAAGTTGGGATACCGGCGCTATGGGGTTTTTGACTATAAGGTCAAGATGAGAAACAGGAATATATATTCAGCAAGCGCGCGTAAAATAGTTTTATTTTCATTTATGGCTTTTGCCGCTGGAATGGTTTTTGCCGACGGCAACATTGACCCGACCAACAAGTATGCCTGGGCCGAGAACGCCGGATGGCATAACTATGCGCCGACGCATGGCGGCGTGACTGTGCATCCGAATGGGGCGAACGGCTATTTGGCCGGGTACGTCTGGGCGGAGAGCATTGGCTGGATCAAGCTCGGCGCCGGCACGGGTCCCTACGCGAACACGGCGGCCAACAACTACGGCGTCAATCTGGATGCCGCCGGCAACCTCTCCGGCTATGCCTGGAGCGAGATTGGCGGCTGGATTAATTTTCATCCCACCGACAGTCAGGTAACCATCAATTTGACCACGGGTTCCTTCGACGGCTATGCCTGGAGCGAGTTCAGCGGCTGGATTCACTTCAAAAACGACTCCCCGGCGTATAACGTTTGCATGATTATGGAGCCGACGGCAAACGGCTGGCTGGCAATCCAAGTGACTCCAGCCGGCGGGACTTGGCAGTTGACGACTCCGGCTGGCTATACCGGTCCGACTTCGGGCACGGGCAACCTGACGGCGGTGAGCGCGGTCACGGGTGGATATGACATTGCCTACGGCGCGTTGGCTGGCTACGTTGCGCCGAGCAATCAATCCCAGTTTGTCACCGGCGGAAGCACCTCCATCTTCACTGGCGTATATCTGCAAATCTCTACCAACATCGGAACGCCGACAGGTGTGTCGGCCACGGAAGGAACCTATACGAACAAGATTCGGGTAATCTGGCAGGGCGTGGCCGGGGCGACCGGCTATGAAATCTGGCGCAGTCAGACGAATGATCCTACCACGGCTGCTTGGATTGCCAGCATCGCGGCAGACGCCGCTCTTGTCAGTGCTGAACAAGCAAACATCGAACATCCAACATCCAACATCGAACATCGAACGGATCAGTCTTTACGCTCCACGCTCTACGCTCCACTCGCCTGGGCGAAGCGCTCCGGCGGAGCCTGGCGCTCAACGTCCACCTACGACGACTACGCCATCGTGCCAATCTATTCGTATTACTACTGGGTGCGGGCCAAGACGGCAACGCTGATCAGTCCAATGAGTTACGTGGGCATGGGCTATGCCGC